>JALONX010000322.1 GCA_025454695.1 Chloroflexaceae bacterium | reverse complement strand
GGCTGCGATTGCTGCTGGCGCACGATGAGCAAGCCGGTGGCACAGCGCCAGCGGCGGTACGCATGGCGGCGTTGGAGGCAGCCGGGAGCCTGGCCTGGATGCGGGGCGACCACCAGCAGGCCGAAGCGTGGTGCCTCGCTGCCCAGACGATTGCCGAGGCAGAGGGCGACCACGGGCGCGAGGCCCACATGCTAAACCTGCGCGGCAACATCGCGGGCTATCGTGGCAACTACCATGACGCGAGAAGCTACTACCAGCAGGCTTTGCAGATCAACCGTACATGTGGCAATGCAAATGGCATCAGCGTGAACCTGCAAAACCTGGCCTACCTGGGCCTGGCCATGAATGAAACGGCAGAGGTTGAAGCGCAGGCCACCGAAAGCCTGCACCGCTGTCGCTTCGCCAACGACCAGCAGGGCGTGGCGACTTCGCTAGTCTGCCTGGGCTGGCTGGCGGCAACCAGAGCCAACCTGCCCCAGGCTCAGGTCTATCTCGACCAGGCGCTGGACATGCACCGCACCAGGGGCGACCGCTACCTGCTGGCCGACACGCTGCGCATTGCGGGCATGCTGGCCTACCGTCGCGGCGATCTGTCGCGCACCCAGCAACTCTGGACGGAAGGCCTGGCCCTGTTTCTGGAGATTGACAACCCTGAAGGAGTCGCTTCATGCCTGGAGCTGTTGGGGCTGCTGCTGGTGAACCTCAACCAGGCAAGCCTTGCCGCCCGCCTGTGGGCCGCCGCCGCCACATGGCGGGCAGGCAGCGGCGTTCCCGCACCCCAGGTCACCCAGGCCGAACTTCAGCATGGCCTACAGCTGGCCCAGGCTGCCCTCGGTGCTGAGCCGTTTGCCACCGCATGGGCTAGCGGCCAGGCCCTCGCGCTGGACGAAGCCGCTGCGCTGGTGATGAATCTGGCCTACCGCAACGCACCCCCTTGACTTTCCCCCTACCGGAAGGTGTATGCTGCCAGGCAAAACGGGGAAAGGATGCACCGCGATGAAAATCGGCCTCCAGATCATTCGCTTCGACTGGCCCGGCAGCCCGGCCAACACCGGGGCTACCCTGGCCCAGATTGCCCGCACCGCCGATGAGGCCGGGTTTGCCAGCCTCTGGGTGATGGATCATTTTTTTCAGATTCGTTTTTCTGGCCCGTCGGAAGACCCCATGCTCGAAGGCTACAGCGCCGCAAGCTTTGTGGCCGCTGCCACCAGGCGGGCCAGCGTGGGCGTGCTGGTTACGGGTGTCCAGTATCGCCACCCCGGCGTTCTGATCAAAACCGTCACCACGCTGGATGTCTTGTCGGGCGGGCGGGCCTATTTTGGCATTGGGGCGGGATGGTTCGAGCACGAGTCGCGCGGCCTGGGCGTGCCGTTTCCGCCGCTGGCAACCCGCTTTGCGCAGCTAGAAGAAACCCTGCGGCTGGCCAAACAGATGTGGGCCGATGACCGCACGCCGTTTCGTGGCCAGCACTATCAGCTGGAAGACCCGCTGTGCCACCCGCAACCGCTGCGGCGGCCCCACCCGCCGATTATGATTGGCGGCGAAGGCGAGCGCAAAACGCTGCGCCTGGTGGCCCAATATGGCGATGCATGTAATGTGTATGGTGGCAGCAACGAGGCGTTTTTGGGCTGTGCCGACGGGGTGCGCCACAAACTGGCGGTGTTGGAACAGCACTGTGCCACCCTTGGGCGGCCCTATGCCGAGATCGAGCGTACCGTGCTGGCAACGGTGCAGCTGGGCGCAGGCGGCGTCAGCGTGGCCGACGTGCTAGCTGCGTGCGAGCGGTTGCACAATATCGGTGTGCAGCATATCATTTTTAACATGCCGGACACCCACATGCTGGCACCGCTCGAAGTCTTCGGGCGGGAGATTATTCCGCTGGTGCGCGCATGGGGGACGTAATAAAACGGACTGCACATCAGGCAACACAAATCACAGCAAGCCTTTGTGTACTTTGTGCCTTTGTGGTAAACATTGTCAGGACAACGCTATGTTCAAAATCAGCGAGTTCGCCCGCCTGAGCCGCACCTCGGCCAAGATGCTGCGCTACTACGATGAAATTGGCCTGCTCAAGCCGACCCATACCGACCCGACCAACGACTATCGCTACTACAGCGCCGACCAGTTGCCGCGCCTCAATCGTATTATCGTGCTGAAGGAACTGGGCTTTGGGCTGGAGCAGATCGCCCGTTTGCTGGATGATGACCTTTCGGTTGCGCAGATGCAGGGCATGCTCATGCTGCGGCGAGCTGAGGTGGAACAGCAGATTGCCCGCGAACAGGCTCGACTGTCCCACATCGCCGCCCGCCTGCGCCAGATCGAGCGGGAAGGCCAGTTGCCCGCCTACGATGTGGTGCTGCAAGCAACCACCGCTACCCCCGTTGCCGCCCTTGACGCGGTGGTGGATGAACATGAAATTTACCCTTTGCTGTACGATGTGGAGCGCCATGTGGCCCGGCAGCAGGTGCGGGCCAGCGCGCCGCCGGTGCTTGTCTACCACGGCTGCGATGGGCCGCAGATGCATGTGGAGATTGCCGTGCCGGTCAGTGGTTTATTTCAGGAAACGCGGCATATTCGCCAGACCAGCTTGCCCGCCGTTCAGCTGATGGCCTGCACTGTGTACACGGGCCTGGATGCGGAGGGTTGCGACGCCTGGCGAGCGGTGGGCGAATGGGTGCATGCCCACGGCTATCGCATGGTTGGCCCCAGCCGCGAGGTCTGCCTGCGGCTGCCGGGCGACGCGGCTGAGTCGCTGCCGACGGCTTTTGTGGCCAGCCAGCCCAGCGCCTGCGTCACCGAGTTGCAGTTTCCAGTGGAAAAGGAGCGCTAAAAGATGGATTATCGCCCGTTTGGCCGCACCGGCGTGAAGGTAAGTGCCCTGGCCCTTGGCTGTATGAACTTCGGTGGTCGGGCCAGCGTCGCCGACTCAACCGCAATTATTCACGCCGCCCTTGCTGCCGGGATAAATGTTATTGACACTGCCAATGTCTATGGGCACGACCCGGCTAACTTTGCGGTGGGCCGGGGGCGTAGCGAGGAGATTGTGGGCGCGGCCTTGCGTGAGTCGGGCCAGCGTGACCGCATATTTCTCGCCAGCAAAGTGCATTTCCCCATGGGCGACGATGTCAACGCCGCTGGCAGCAGTCGCCGCCACATCATTGCCCAGTGTGAGGCTTCGCTGCGGCGGCTCCAGACCGACTGGATTGACCTTTACCAGCTGCACCACCCCACAAACGAGGTGCCGATTGACGAAACGCTGCGGGCACTAGATGACCTGGTGCGGCGCGGGCTGGTGCGCTACATCGGCAGCAGTGCCTTTGCCGCCTGGCAACTGGTGGAGTCGCTCTGGGTGGCGAAGGAGTATGGACTCAATCGCTTTGTGAGCGAGCAGCCGCCCTACCACATGTTGGATCGGCGACCGGAGCGGGAGCTGCTGCCCATGGCCCAGACCTATGGCATGGCCGTGATGCCCTGGTCGCCTACGGCGGGCGGTTTTCTGGCCGGGGCCTACCGGCGCAGCCAGCCCATTCCGGTTGACTCACGCTATGGGGGCTTCTGGAAAACCGCCGCTGCCAGCCACTTCACCGAGCCTGCTTTTGCCGTGTTGGAGGTGGTTGAGCGGCTGAGCCAGGAACGGGGTTGCAGCATGGTGCAGCTGGCCCTGGCCTGGTGCAGGCAGCAGCCCGGTATCACCTGTCCCATCATTGGCCCACGCACCCTGGCCCACCTGCACGATGCCCTGGGTACACTTAGCATCACCCTCAGCGCGGAGGAACTGGCTCAGATTGACCGGGTTGCGCCGCCGGGCCGGGCGGTGGTGCCCTACTACGGGGCCGACGGCATGGCCTGGACGAGCTGGGGGCCGCACCAGCATCGCTGGTAAACGATGCAGCGTTGCTTCTGTAGGCTTGTTCTCCCAACAACGCTGGCGCAAATCCTGCTGCCATAACTGGCCATGTGGCGGGGCGCTACAGAACCGACACCGGGTTACACTGGGTGCAACGCTACTAGTGGAAGGGGCGGGCGCAGCCGAACTAGCCTGCCCAGGCGGGAGCCACGTACCTGGCCTTGTTTGTCGTTTGGGCCGTGAAATTCCCTGTTGCATCAGCGGCCAGGCGCATCGTTTCGCCATGCGGGACGTGTGTTTCCTCCAGAAAGGAGGACGAAGATGCAGCGTGAACCTACCATTCTTGTCGTTACCTCTGAGCCAGTTATTTGTGAGCTGTTGTACGAAACTCTGCGCGAGTTTGGCTACAACGTTGTCACCGCCGCCAACGTTGGCCGCGTTGCTGCCGTGTTGCCAATGGTGGCACCCAATCTGGTGCTCCTCGACACCCATTACCCTGGCGATAGCCTGTCGGCGTGCCGCCGCTTGCTGCAGGAGTATTGCCTGGATGTGCCGATTGTGCTGCTGACCACGGCAAATAGCGCGGGCCATGCCTCCCTGCCAGAAGGGGCCGCCGCCCAGATGCGCCTGCCCTTTGTGCTTGGCGACCTGCTGACCTGCGTTTCGTGCTGGCTCTGCGGTAGGCCAGGGCCAGTCGCCTGTCCGGTTGGGGTAGAGGCGGTTCACTGCGGCAAAAAGGAAATTGCCGTCGGGTGGTCAGCGTGAGCTGTTGAGATGTGAGGCGGGAAGCGTGAAACGTGAAGCGTGATGATACGTCACGTTTCACGTTTCAGCATTAGACAAGGTTCTGACAGGGTGTACATGATGTACAGGATTGACCTTTGGTGATGTGCTGTTTGTGTTCAAACGGTACCGTTTGTTCGTCTGAAACCGTGCCTTGCCTTATAGCAGATTGCAGATTGGCTGATTGCAGATTGGAATAGCACTGCAATGCGATAGAACCCCGTGGTGCTGGCTCAACCAATCTGCAAACTGCTGTAGTGGTGAAATCAGAGGAGACTCAGGGGCAGGACGCGACCGAATCAGCACGTCGCGCCCTGCGCCAGTTTCTCGTGCCCGCCGTGTGAGTTCAGCGTGTTACCAGCGGCAGGAAGACCCGTGCGTCTGTGCCGCCTTGTACCCGGAACGACTGGCTGACCGGCGGGGCGGCTTGATGATTAGCATCGCCGGGCTGGCTGGCCACAATGGTGCATGTGCCCCCGGTTTGCAACGTCACCGTGTTTCCGCCCACGCTGCAAACCGCTGGCGTAGTGCTGGTAAACGCCAGCGGCAGGCCCGACGAGGCGCTCCCGCTCAGGGTGAAAGGGGCATCGCCAAGGTTTTTATCGGCCAGCGCGCCAAAGGTAATTGTCTGAGTTGCCGGGGTGACATCAATCGTCACGTTGACGGTAACGGGGACGTACATGCTGTCGGTGGGCGTAAAGCGTGCGGTGAGCGTCTGGCCAGTGCCAGCGTTGAGGACGGTGCCGGGGCCGGGGGTGTAGCTGAAGCTCCCTGGAACCGGCACGTTGGTGATGGCATTGAGCTGGGCAGCACTTAGCGGCGTGCCATAGCTGATGGGGGCAGGGTTGAGCCATGTGATGGGTGGAGCCAACCGCACATTGAAACGCAACGCTCGGTTATCCCTATCGTCAACTACCCATAAGCTCCCTCCATTGTCCACTGCGACACTTTGCGGCCTCCTCACGGTGCTGGCGGTGGTGACCTCGACGCGACTGGTAAAGTCGTTCTGGCCCAGCACACCATCGGCAGGGGCACCGTTGGGTTTGCTCGCCGCCTCATCAAACCGTAGCACGCGGAAGTTGTTTGAGTCGGTGACCCAAAGCCGCCCTATGCTATCAACGGCCACATCCCATGGATTCCACATGCTTGTGGCGGTTGTGGCCACACTCTTTGTGGTAAAGCTGCTCTGGCCCAGCACGCCATTGGCAGGGGCACCGTTGGGCTTGCTCGCAGCATTATCAAAACGGAGTATCCGGTCGTTGCCAAATTCGGCCACCCAGAGGCGGCCCGCGCTGTCTACGCTTACGCCGCTCGGTTCAGCCATGCCCGTGGCGCTTGTGGCCGGGCTATTTGTGGTAAAGCTGCTCTGGCCCAGCACGCCATCGGCAGCGGCACCATTGGGCTTGCTCGCAGCACTATCAAAGCGAAGCACCCGGTTGTTGGCGAAGTCCGCCACCCAGAGGCGGCCCCCACTATCTACCGCAACATCTATCGGCCCACGCATGCCCTGGCTTGTGGTAGCCCACACACCAGTGGTGAAGTCGGGCTGGCCCAGCACGCCATCGGCAGGTGCGCCATTGGGCTTGCTGGCGGCATTCTCGAAACGAAGCACCCGGCTGTTGCGGTAGTCGGTAACCCAGAGGCGGCCCCCGCTGTCTACCACAAGACCGCTAGGCCAATCCATCCCCTGCCTGGTGCGGGTCGGGCTACTGCTGGTAAAGTCCGACTGGCCCAGTACGCCCTCAGCGGCGGCACCATTCACCAGGGCGGCACCAGAAGCAAAGCGCAGCACGCGATTGTTCTCCTGGTCGGCAACAAACACTTTGCCGCTGAGCGGGTCTACGGCGATGCCGCTGGGGGAATTGAACTGGGTCTGGCTGGTACCACTGCCATTGCTGGTAAAATCGGGCTGGCCCAGCACCAGGTTGGCGGGCTGGCCATTGGTCATCGCCGCCGCGCCGGGCAGTTGCATGGCACACAAGGCCAGCGCCAGCAGCAGCAAGCCAGCGCGGCCTACGGTCAACCAGTATCGTTTCATGCGTTGTCCTCCTTTTTGTCGTATTCCATCGTGTCGTTGCGGCGCTGCATCGGGTTGCATGGGCGAAATGCTCTGGCGGAGTGTTTCGCCGTGCCTCAGCGCCAGTGTCGTCGTAAAGGCGTGTG
>JALONX010000011.1 GCA_025454695.1 Chloroflexaceae bacterium | reverse complement strand
CGTTCTTGCTGCTATTGCTGGCGCTGGATGGCCAGGTGGGTCGGCTGGATGGCCTGCTGCTGTTTGGGGGTGTTCTGGCCTACACCGTGTTTGCCATCCGCCAGAGCCGCCGCGAGCAGCCCCAGGTGCAGGCCGAATACAACGAGGAGTTTGCCGCCCCACCGCCCCGCTCGCCCCGTGCCTGGCTGGCAAACCTGGCCATACTGGTGGTGGGCCTGGGGCTGCTGGTGCTGGGGGCCAACTGGCTGGTAGATGGGGCG
Organism: Chloroflexaceae bacterium; assembly: GCA_025454695.1. Classification (GTDB taxonomy): domain Bacteria; phylum Chloroflexota; class Chloroflexia; order Chloroflexales; family Chloroflexaceae; genus JALONX01. The sequence continues at coordinate 22,758 of JALONX010000011.1, read as the reverse complement.
GTGGCTTTTGCCCGTGCCTTCGGCGTGAGCGAGCTGATCATCGGTCTGACGATTGTGGCGGTGGGCACCTCGCTCCCGGAAATCGCCACGTCAATCATTGCGGCCCTGCGCGGCGAACGGGACATTGCCGTGGGCAACGTGGTTGGCAGCAATCTGTTTAACATTCTGGCCGTGCTGGGGCTAACAGCCACGCTTGCGCCGGGTGGGATTGGGGTGCCGCCCGCAGCCCTCACCTTCGACATTCCGGTGATGATTGCGGTCGCTATCGCCTGCCTGCCGATCTTTTTCACCGGCTACACCATTGCCCGCTGGGAAGGGGCACTGTTTCTGGGCTACTATGTCGCCTACACTGGCTTTCTCCTGCTCAACGCCACCCAGCACGATGCGCTCCCGGCCTATAGCACGGTTATGTTGTTTTTTGTGCTGCCGCTCACCGGGGTGACGCTGCTGGTGCTGGCCGTGCGGGCCTGGCGCGTCCAGCGGCGGCAGCAGCCAGTGCAGCAAGCGTAGTGGTCAAGTGACTCTTCGACAAGTTCCCTTCGGCTTCGCGGTTCGTGAGCTTGCCTGTCCTGCTCCTCGTCAAGCTCGGAAACCGGCATCGAAGGGACGAACGGCAGGGCAGGCAGGGCAGGCGGAGTGACGAGCTCCGAGTTCACACTGCGTAGAGGCAGTCTATGCAAATGCTCGCGAAGGTGCAAATGACAGCACATACCTGATTATTTGCCGCCCTTTGTGAGCTTTGTGCCTTTGTGAGGGTCGCTTCAGGGAGGGCCGTAGAGACAGGCAGGCACGTTTCTTGCGTTCCATCCAATTGCTGCATACTCGTCACTCCGCCTGCCCTAAGGCTCCCCTGAGCCTGTCGAAGGGCTTGTCGAAGGGTCACTCGTCACTCGCCATGCGTGTTTCCCAACACCTCTCCGTGCGTCTGGTGCTGGTAGCCGTTCTCCCCATTCTGCTCATCAGCATCGCGCTTAGCCTACCGATGATTGACCTGCGCCGCGACCAGGTGCGCGAGCAGGCCCAATCGCGGGTGGTGCAGGCCGGGCGCACCATTGAAACTATCGTTGGTGAACGGATGACCTTTGCGGTGCAGCTGACCGAGCTGCTGGCCGAGCGGGTGGTGCTGGTGCAAAACCTGGCCGATGGCAACCGGCTCAATGTGCAGATCTTTGTGCGCGAAACCCGCGAACACACGCTCTTCGACCTGGTGACGGTGATTGACCGTGACGGTGATGTGCTGGTGCAGGACGGTGCCGTGGCCCTCTTCCGCCCACAGGCACGAGGGTCGGCGGGCATCCATGTTTGGGCCGGGGCCGAGCACGGGCTGGTGGTGCAGGTAAGCCAGCCGATTCTCCATCAGAACCAGCCCATTGGCACGCTGGTTGGCAATGTTGCCCTCAACGATGCCCTGCTTACCGGCATGCGCGAGCGCACTGAACTCGACCAGCGGCTCCTCGTCGGTGGGCAGGTGGTGGCCAGTAGCCTGCCCACCCGCTCGGCTGCGGTGCTAGCGCCCGAAACGGCACCCGCTGGCCTTGCCCAACTCTGGCAGCAGGCGAGTCCGCAGACGCTGGAGGTACACATTGATGGCGTTCCCTACCTGGCCCGCTATAAGCCACTTCACGGGCCAGATGGCGCGATGATCGGCATGGCGGAAGTGCTGCTGCCGCTGGCCCCGGTTCACGCCGCCCAGGCCCGCTCCGTTCAGCTGTCGCTGCTGGTCACGTTGCTGGCGGTTTGCGCTGCCATGCTGTTGAGCTGGATTTTGTCGCGCTGGATCACCACTCCCATCCAACGGCTGGCCCTGGTGGCGGCGGCGATTGGCAAGCGCCGCATGCACGGGGCGGTGCAGGTGCGTGGCCCGGCGGAAGTAGTGGCCCTGGGTGAGGCCCTGGAACGGATGCGCCAGCAGCTTGGCGAGGCTCAGCGGGCGATTGAGGAAGAGAAGGAACGCTACGCTCGCATCCTGGAAACGATTGATGAAGCCGTGTTGACGCTTGACGGAGCTGGCTGTGTCACCTCGCTCAACCGGCGGGCCGAGGAGTTGCTGGGGCTAAACCGGGACGCCATGCAGCAACCCCTGAACCGGGTGTTGCTGCTGGCCACTGGCGAGGGAGCCGCCCTCACCGATGTCCCGGTTGGCAGCAGCACCCGCCTGGCGCTGCGCGTGCCCGGCGGCCAGACCGTGACGGTTGATGCCACCCGCATGCCGCTGCCCACGCGGCACCCCGCAGCTGGCGAGCAGTTGCTGGTGCTGCGCGACGTGGGCGAAGCGGTGGCGGTCGGCGCGTTGCGAGAGCAGTTTCTGGCCAACATCACCCACGAATTTCAAACGCCCCTGGCAGCCCTGATGGCCTCGCTTGAACTGCTGGATGACGATGACCTCACCCCCACCGAACGCCGTTCGCTGCTTGCCACCGTGCAGAGCGGAGCACAACGGCTGCACAGCCTGGTACGCAATCTGCTCGATAACGCCAGTATTCAGGCGGGCTATTTTCGGGTGACACCAGAACCCAGCCCACTTGGGCCGCTCATTCGTGAAGCGGTAGAGCTGATGCAGCCGCTGATCCGGCATCGCCAGCAGAGCATTGTGGTGCAGCAGCCCGCCAATCTGCCGCTGGTCTGCGCCGATGGGCGGCGGGTGGTGCAGGTGCTGGTGAACCTGCTCTCCAACGCCCATAAGTTTGGCCCGCCCGGTGACCGGCTGGCGGTGACGGTGACGCCAACGGCAGAGGTGGTCTGGATCGGCGTGAGCGACCATGGCCCCGGCATCCCGCCCGTGCGCCAGGCCCACCTCTTTGAGCGTTTTTTGCGGCCTGGGGCCGAAACGGTGCGGGCACAGGGGGCCGGGTTGGGACTCACGATTGTTAAAGCTATTGTTGCCCAACACGGTGGACAGGTGCGCGTGACCTCGGAGGCAACCGGGGGCACCAGCTTCGCCTTTAGCCTGCCCCGTGCGGTGCCGCCAAACGAACAGGAACAGGCCTATGAAAGTGTTGTTAGCCGATGACGATATGACCCTGGCCGAGGTGACGGCGTTTGCCCTGCAACGGGCCGGGTTTCTGGTGGTGACGGCGACGGATGGGGCGCAGGCACTGGAGTTGTGGGCCAACGAGCAACCCGACCTGGTGCTTCTCGATGTGCAGATGCCCCACAAAGATGGCCTGACCACATGCCGCGAACTGCGGGCCATGAGCGATGTGCCCATCATTATGCTGACGGTGCTGGCCAGCGATGAAGACGTGGTGCGCGGGCTAGACACCGGTGCCGACGACTACATTACCAAGCCGTTTAGCCCCCGGCAGCTGGTGGCCCGCATGCAGGCCGTGCTGCGCCGCCGCACCGCCACGCCCAACCAGCCGCTCCAGTGTGGCCCCTTTCGCCTCGACCCAACTCAGTATCTCGTTCAGGCTCCCCGTGGCGCAGTGCGGCTCACCCGGCTGGAATATCGCCTGCTGCACTACCTGGTGGTGAACCAGGGCCAGGTGCTGCCCACCGACTCAATTGTGACCCATGTGTGGGGCTACGCCGACGGCGACCGGGGGCTGCTCAAACAGCTGGTGTTTCGGCTGCGGCAAAAGCTGGCCCAGGCCGCCGACCACGACGCCCAGGTGATCGAAACCATCCCCGGTATTGGCTACACCATCCCCAGGGCGCGGGCAGTGGGGGAGTGAGTCTGATTTTGGATTTTGGATTTTGGATTTGCGATTGGAGAGCGGTGATTGGAGAGCGGCGATTGTGGATTATTGGTGCCAAAGAGTTATGAAACCCGCTCATCGCATGCGGTGTCTGCTGGGCCTGCTGCTCGTGCTGGTTGGTAGTGTGGTTGTGTCTGCTCCAGTGCAGGCCCAGGCCGAGCGGGCCACCGTGCGGCTAGATGGGCGGGCGGTGCTGCGGCTTGGCCCTAGCGCCGACGCTGACGCCCTGACCCGGGCCAGCCGGGTGGAGCAGCGCCTGGCCGCCATTTTGCAGGTGCCCGGAGCCATTCCCCCCGCTCGCGTCGAGGTTTCGGCCCAGAACCCCGACGAGCGCATCGTCACCGTGGCTGGTGCCCATGTGGTGACGGTAACGCCCACCGATGCCGCCGATAACCTGACCACGGTTGACCTGCTGGCGGCCCAGTGGGCCGAGGCGATCAATGTGGCGCTGCGGGATGCCAGCGAGCGCCGCCAGACCCCCGGTGGACGTTTTGTGGCTGAGGTGCGCGGTGCGGTGGAGAACGCTGTCATTGGCACAGCGGAGTCGCTGCTTCAGATTGTGCCTCGTGCCCTGGCGGCGCTGCTGGTGCTGGGCGGCTTCTGGCTGGCGGCCCGTGGCGTGCGCTGGCTGGCCAACCTGCTGGCCTGCCGCTTCACCAACGACCCCACGGTGCAGAACCTGGTCAAGCAGGTGAGCTACTACATGGTCTGGGCGCTAGGCCTGTTTGTGGCCGTAGATGCGTTTGGGATCGAACCACAAACGCTGGTGGCGGGCCTGGGACTCACCGGCATTGCCCTGGGCTTTGCCCTACGCGACATTATCTCCAACTTCGTCAGTGGCCTGCTGATTCTGACCCTGCGCCCCTTTCAGATCGGCGACCAGATTATTGTGAGTGAGACCGAGGGTACGGTGGAACGGATTGAGCTGCGGGCGACCCAGATTCGTACCTATGATGGGCGCTGGGTGCTGGTGCCCAATGCCGATGTGTTTACCTCGCGGGTGACCAACAACACCGCCTCGCCCATGCGCCGGGCCGATATTCCGCTCTATGTGGGCTACGATGCCGACCTGGATATGGTGTTGCGCGTGGCTGCCGACACGGTGCGCAGCATAGATGGGGTGCTGGCCCAGCCGCCCGTAGCGGTGCTGGCCCGTGAACTGGGGCCAGAAGGAATCCGGCTGGAAGTGCGCTTCTGGACGGACTCGCGGCGGGCCGATTTCCTGGCCACCCTTTCTGCCGTGCAGCGGGCGCTGGTCAGCCGGTTAAAAACCGCAGGCGTGGCTCTACCCGAGCCACATGTGCGAGTGCTACGGACGGACGAGGGACAGCCTTCGCTTCAGGCCAGGGAGCGGGCAGGATAGGAGCAATTTCATGCAGGCCACACCCTCGCTTCCACCGGAGTATGTCGAACAGAGCACCCTCGATCTCAGCCGCCAGAAGGGGCTGGCGCTGGGCCTCAACCTGGCCGCCGTTGGGCTGTTTGTGCTGCTGGGCTGGCTGGCCTTGCGGCTGCTCCCGCTGCTGCGCCCCGATGTCGCCGAGCTTGGCGGCACTTTGGGCCTTGAGCTATTTGTGCTGCTGGCCCTGGTGCTGGCGGGGCAGGTGGTGCTGCATGAACTCATGCACGGCCTGTTTTTCTGGCTCTTCAGCCGCGCACGGCCCCATTTTGGCTTCAAGGGCTGGTATGCCTATGCCGCTGCCCCAGGCTGGTTTTTTCCCCGTGGCCAGTTTCTCGTCATTGGCCTGGCTCCCCTGGTGCTGATCACGCTGCTGGGCCTGCTGCTGGTGCTGGTGCTGCCCGGCCCGTGGCTGCCCCTGCCCCTGCTGGTGGTGGTGATGAACGGGGCTGGCTCGGTGGGCGATCTGGTGGCGGCTGTTTGGTTGCTGCGCCAGCCTTCGTCAGCCCTGTTTCAAGATAACGGCGCGGCGATGGTGAGTTATCAGCCTGCAGGTGGTGGTAGATAGTATGCCAGCGCCAACATCCCATGCACACGCGGTTCAGTAGCTAATGATGAATTGCCGCATGGCGTTGAGCAATGCTTCCCACCGCCGCCAGGCCGAAGGAGCCTGCCAGGCGGTGCTCCGTGCTCTGGAAGCGGTGGCACAACAGCCGCGAGACAAGGAGATATGATGTCGTCCGATCTCTTCTTTCAGAACTGGGCCGGGCCATTGCGCACGCTGGTGGTGGGGGTGCTGGCCTACCTGGCCCTGGTACTGTTGCTGCGTATCTCTGGCAAGCGTACTCTTTCCAAGATGAACGCCTTTGACCTGGTGGTGACGGTGGCTCTTGGTTCAACACTGGCCACGATTCTACTCTCGAAGGATGTGGCGCTGGTGGAAGGACTCACCGCCCTGGGACTGCTGATCGGGTTGCAATTTATTATTGCCTGGCTTTCGGTGCGCTCGCCGCTGGTGGGCAAGCTGGTCAAATCGGAACCACGGCTGCTGGTGTACCAGGGCACACTGCTGCACGACGCCATGCGGGCTGAGCGTGTGGTGGCAGCGGAGATCGAAGCAGCGGTGCGCGAGCAGGGGCAGGGCGGCCTGGGCGAGGTCGCCGCCGTGGTGCTGGAAACCGATGGCAGCTTCACCATTATTCCTCAACGTGATGGGCAATTGCTGCATGTACTCCAGGGGGTGAAAGGCCCTCAGCGGCAGGAAAAGGCACGCTCATAGGAGCTGTTTATCACCACTTTATAACCGCGCTACAACCGCTTCTGAAACCTGCGGCGACCACACTACCATTGAGAAGGAAATTGGGGAGAAACGGTGCCGAACGAGGAGCAGTTCGCTGTCAACGCTCCTCGTTCATCGTTTTGTGTTGCGTTGGATGCTGGTCATCTCCTGGATGCTCTATCCTGGCGCGTATCTTGCACCACTGCTGGGTATCAACGAGCCGGTGGTAGCGAAAACGTGAACAAGTGGCGAGGGACGGGAGCATTGACGAGTGACGAGTGACGAGTGACGAGTGACGAGTGACGAGTGACGAGTGCCTGGTTTACGCAGCACGCAGCACGCAGCACGCAGTACGCAGTACGCAGCACGTTTCACGTTTCACGTTTCACACCCACCGGTTCTCAGTTCTCGGTTCTTCCATATCATGCTATGGCAACAGAAAAGGAACGCTACCTCCCGAAACTGCCCACTATTTCTCCAGATCGTTCTGCTGGAACGGGGCTGGAGCGGGCATGGCGCATCAGCCTGATTGCGGCGGGGGGCCTGGCGCTGGCCCTCGGTTCGCTGGCGCTGCTCTGGCTGTTTGCCCGCCCACTGGCCCTGGTGCTGATCGCCATTGTGCTTGGCGAGGCTCTACGCCCGATTGTGAACGGCCTGAGTCGTATTCTGCCTCGTGCCCTGGCCGTGGTGCTGACCTACCTGCTGGTGGTGGTGGGGCTGGGGGCAGCGGTCTGGTTTGCGCTGTCCCCACTGATCGAACAGGTGCAGGACTTGATCTTTCAGCTGCCACAGATCGGCTTTGAGGTTGGCCTCTGGCTGCAGCAACAGGATGAGCGGTTCGACGCCATCCCCATTATCAGCACACTCGTCAATCAGGTGCAGCAACTGGGGGGCCAGCTGGTGGGTCTGCCGCTGACGCTGGTGTCGTCCTTGCTGGAGATTGTGCTGGTGGGCTTTCTCTCGCTCTACTGGCTGCTCTCGTCGCCGGGCCTGCATCGCTTCGCCCTATCGCTCTTTCCGCCTGAGCGGCATAGCGAAGTTGCTAGCGTGCTACACGAAATGGGGCGCAACGTCGGCGGCTATGTGCGGGGGGTGGCCTTCAACATCGTCATCATCGGCCTGCTGACCTACCTGGGCCTGCTCTGGATTGGCCTGCCTTTTCCGCTGGTGTTTGGCGTCATCGCCGGGCTGTTTGAAATTATTCCCATTGTCGGGCCGATTATGGGCGGCACGATTATCGTGCTTTTTGCGCTTACCCAATCCTGGACAACCGCGCTGATCACGCTGGCCTTTGTGCTGGTGTTGCAGCAGATCGAGGGCAATATTCTCACGCCCTGGGTGATGCGCAGCCAGACCGAGATTGACCCGCTGCTGGTGCTGGTGGCGCTGCTGATTGGCGGCAGCGTGGGCGGGCTGCTGGGTGCGATTGTGGCTATCCCGCTCGCCGCAGCCCTGCGCGTGCTGATTAAGCGCGTCGTCGCCCCGGCGGTGCGGCGCTGGTCGGGCGCACCGGAGCCAGAACCGGAATGAAATGCGTTGAAGAAGGAGTTTAAGCCATGGAACCAACCAGAGTGCTGCGCCGCCCGTCAGGCGGGCGGGTTCTTGGTGGGGTCTGTGCGGCCTTTGGCCGCTATTTCGGGCTTGACCCGACCCTGATCCGGGTGGGTTGGGCGCTGCTAGTGCTGCTTGCGGGTACCGGCGGCCTGGCCTACCTGCTGGCCTGGTTTATCATTCCCGACGAACACGGCAAACGCGATACCGCTCCGCTGATCGTTTTTCTGGTGTTCTTTGTGCTGCTGCCATTGCTGTCGTGTCTGTTGCTTACCCCGTTTAGTTACCGCTGGTTATAACCGCGCAGGTGTAGATTGCGGGAACCGCGCTCCCGCCCAGCAGCATGGTTGCTGTATTCCGTAATTGATACATTAACCTTATGAAGTAGGATAGCGAGACACAAGTGTGCCCCGTGATTGTTGCCCTTGCCGCTGGTTTTGTGCTGGCGAGGAAACGAACCCGTTGTGTCAGTCGCCTATCCTCGCCCTACTCGGACATACGCTCCACCACACCTGTCCACATCAGGTCGGCCCAGCGGGCGTAACCAATGTCGGAAGGGTGAAACCCATCTGCTGAAAGCAATGCGGGGTTGTTGGGCACCTGTTGCTGGCTGGGCGTGTAGAGATCAACCAGGGTGATGTCGTAGGGCTGGGCGGCCCGCCGTAACGAGTCGTTGAACTGGTGCGTGATCCCACGGACGCTTTCCCGCTGCGCGGGCGGAATAATCGGCACAACCGCCAGGTCGGGCAGCAGGTTCACCACCACCACAGCCTCCGTCTCCGTTTGCAGGCGCTGGAAGACAACCGCCATGTCGCGCTCAAACGCTGCTGCGGTACGGCCCTGGATGATGTCGTTGGGGCCGATGGAGAGCGTGACCAGATCGGGTTGGCGGCTCACCGCTGCTTCGAGTTGTCCAGCAACTACATCGGCGGCAGTGGCCCCGCTGACCCCCAGGTTGCTGGTTTCAAGGGCCGGGTAGGTCTGGCCCAGGCGCTCGGCCAATTGCCCAACATAGCCCTGGCCCGGTTTGGTGGCCCCAACCCCATCTACCGTGCTATCGCCAAGAGCCACATAGCGCACGGCCTGGGTGCGATCCTGGGGCAACATCCGTCGCTCTGCCCCTGTTTCCTGGCGCTGGTTGATGAGCACCGCAACAATCAGTGCGACAACGCCAATCATTACAAGCCCAAATCCCAACAATCGTTGCATGGTATGCTCCTTTTCCAGCCACTCCGGCCCGTGTTTACTGCTCCTACCCAGCCGTTCTGCATGATCCACGCCATAACCAGGTTGTGACGTTGTTCTCAGCACCGCGCCAACGACGGGTGGCCAGGATGGATATGGGTTGAGGTATGCGGCGAGCGTGTAGAAGCGCCGCCGCCGCTGTGTGGGTATGCATCTTGCCCCACTGCCGCACAGCAACGCAAGACCAAAGGAAGGCACAATGACGCGCAGAATACAAGACCTGGGGATGATGGTGAGTCGCTGGGACACGGTTGATGGCATGGCGCTGCACAGCCGCGTCTCCGCCGGGCCTGCCCACCCCGATGCGCCGCCGGTTGTGCTGGTGCATGGGCTGGCCGTGTCGAGCCGGTACATGGTGCCAACGGCCCGCCTGCTGGCCCGGGACTACCAGGTCTATGCGCCCGACCTGCCGGGCTTTGGCTTGAGTGCTAAACCCCGCCCGGCCCTGCGCCTGGAGGCCCTGGCAGATGTGTTAGCCCGCTGGATGGACGTGCTGGGGCTGAAGCAGGCAGCCTTTCTTGGTAATTCGTTTGGCTGCCAGATCATCGTTTCCTTTGCGCTGCGTCACCCCGAACGGATCACGGCGGCGGTGTTGCAGGGGCCATCGGTGGATCGCTATCGGCGCACGGTGTGGCAGCAGGCGCTGGGGTTGCTGCTGGACATACGCTTTGAACACCCCACCCAGCCGCTGGTGCTGCTCCGCGACTATCTGCGGACGGGGCTACGCCGCCTTGTGCAGACCGCCCGCTACGCCTTGCAGGATCGGGTTGAGGACAAGCTGCCCTTTGTTGGGGTGCCTGCGCTGGTCGTACACGGCGAGCGTGACCCGATTGTGTCGCAGCGCTGGGCCGAGGAGGTGGCCAGGCTGCTGCCGCATGGTCGGCTGGTGGTGGTGCCGGGCGGCTCCCACACCATGAACTACAGCATGCCCCTGGAGCTGGTGCGTGTGACGCATCCTTTTCTCCAGGCGCATGCCACAATCAAGCAGGGCGCGTGATATAACAGGGCTTATGCAAAGTCTAAATTACGAACAGGAGCAATCCGCAGATTAGGCAAATTACGCAGATTGTAGCACACAAAATCCGCATAATGTGCGTAAACTGCGGATATAAAAACGACGTTGCTCATGCCCTGCGTGTTACAAGCGCCGCTGTTCAAAGCCGACGGTTCACCTAGGGCTGGCAATAAGCGGATCAGTCACGCCGAAGACCAGGACGGCAACCAGCCCGACGAGGCCAGCGGCGACCACATAGTAGGTCGTAGGCAGCACCGTTTTGCGTAGCACCGCCCCTTCTTGCCCCAGCAAGCCCACCGTGGCACATGCGGCCACCACGTTGTGGATAGCTACCATGTTCCCGGCGGCAGCACCGGCCACCTGCAACGCCAGCAGCAAGCTGCCCGAAATCTGGAGCCGTTCGGCAATGCCAAACTGAAACAGGCTAAACATGAGATTGCTGACGGTGGTACTTCCGGCAATAAAGGAGCCAAAGGTGCCCACCAGCGGCGCAAACAGCGGATAGACACCGCCAACGTTGGCGGCGGCCCATTCCGCCATCGCCAGGGGCATGCTGGGCAGCCCCAGGGCATTCACGTCGGAGTTGATGTAGACCCGCACCATGGGCACGGCAAACAGCAGGGCCACCGTCGCCCCTAGCAGCACACGGGCCGAGTCGCCGAAGGCCCGCCGCAGTTGCCCCACCTGCATACGATGCAGCACAAACGTGACCAGCACCACCGCCAGCAGCATGGTGCCGGGCAGATAGAGCGGCGTGGTACTGGCCTGAATGCCGGTGCCAAACATGTCGTTCCAGGCCAGCGTCAGGCTGTCGCGCAGCCAGGCCCCCACCGGCAGCTGGGGCAAGCGGGTGATCACCAGCAGAATCGCTAGCACGCCATAGGGTAGCCAGGCCAGCCAGGTCGCCATTGGCCGCCCTTGCTCCGCCTCAGGCTGCGGCGCGGCGCTCTCGCCCGACCATTCCAACTCCCACTGCTGGCGAGGTGGGAAATCCCACACCGTTTTGGGCATCAGAAAGCCGCGCCGGGCTGCTGCCACCACCACCACCAGCCCCACCAGTGCCCCTAGCAGGGTAGGGAATTCTGGCCCCAGCAGCACGCCAGTCAGGGTGTAGGGCAGGGCAAAGGCCAGGCCCGCAAACAGGGCAAAAGGCCAGATTGCAAAGCCTTCGGCCCACGAGCGCCTGGCCCCAAAAAAGCGCGTAATCATTGCCGCCATCAGCAGGGGGATAAGGCTACCCACCAGGCCCTGCACCAGGGCGGCGCTCGCCGTCACAAGTTGCTGGTAGGCGCTGAAGTCCAGGCCAGCGGCGGCCAGGCGGGCTTCCACTTCCGGGCTTTCCAGGCCACCGGCCATGCCCACCAGAATCGGCGTGCCTACCGCACCGAAGCTCGACGGCATGCTCTGGGCGATCATACCGACGACGACTGCCGCCAGGGCCGGAAAGCCCAACGCCACCAGCAGGGGCGCGGCAATGGCAGCGGGGGTACCAAAGCCGGAGGCACCCTCGATAAAGCCGCCAAAGAGCCAGGCAATAATAATCGCCTGCACCCGCCGGTCGGGGCTGATGCTGGTAAAGGTGCGCCGTATGGCCGTGATAGCCCCGGAATATTTTAGCGTGTCGAGCAGCAGGATCGCGCCAAAGACAATAAACAGAATATCGAAGGTGATCACCAGGCCCTGAATGGTTGACGCCCCAATGTGAACGGGTGGCACACGCCAGACCAGCAGGGCCAGCAGCACGACCGCGACGTACACCACCGGCATCGCCCGGCTAGCGGGCCAGCGCAGCCCCACCAGCAGCCCCGCCGCAATAGCAATTGGTGTCACAGCCAGCAGTGCTTGAATGCCCAATCCCATTACCAGTACCTTTCACCGATTGGGAGCATAGCCCCCATCGTCTATGCATGATGATATTGCTCGGCATGCTAGCAGATTGTGCCGATGCTTGAGTCGGACTCAGGGCATACGTGCCAAGTACGGGACTTGCCCCCCGGTTTGTAAGCAGCACAAAGCATGCCGGGCTAACCTGAAGCCATGTCAGCACTGCCCGTTCTTCGGTTCGACACTGCGTAACCAGGCTGTGACTTCCATATAACTGCGTAGCAAACCAGCTCAAACTACAGTGGTAATGATTGCCACTCATCTGTGGGACAGTTCTTGCATGGACAAAACAGTACAAACACATCTGAACTGAGTATTTGTGCATGTTCCTTGACAGGAAAAAAGATTACAAAGGAGACCGACATGAGAACGCGATGTGTGCGCCTGGTGGTGCTGGGCCTGCTTGCTGCCCTGCTGGTGGCATGCGGCACTGGCGGCGCTGGCACCACCCAGACCCCCGGCGCTGCCGCCCCCGGCGCAACGGCGGCCCCCGGCGGGGCTGTCAGCAACGCCGTCAGTTGCCCCCGCCCGCTCACCTTCTGGCCCGCCCTTGGTAGTGACGAATTGGACTTTGCCCGCGAGCAGGCCCAGGCCTTCCAGCAGCGCACCGGTGTGGCCGTCAACATCCTTGATGTGCCCTTCGATCAGTTGCAGCAGCAGTTTATCCAGGCCACCCCGGCGGGCCAGGGGCCTGACCTGCTCTACGGCCCCAACGACTGGATTGGCGTGCTGGCCGAGGGCGGTTTTCTTGCCGACCTGACCGGGCGGTTTGATACCACCCGCTACCTCACCAACACCATTCAAGCCGTCACCTACAACGACCGTATCTGGGGCGTGCCCGAAGCCTTTGAGGTCGTGGCCCAATACCGTAACACCGAGATCTTGCCTCAGCCCCCCACCAACCTGGCTGATCTGCAAACGGCCCAGGTTCCGGCGGGCCAGTTTGCGCTGGCCTTCGACATCACCAACTTTTACTACGCTGCACCCTTTCTCTACGCCGTTGGTGGCAACCTCTTTGATAACGAGGGTAATTTTGTGTTGACGGAGGAAGCAGCTACCACCTGGCTCACCACCATGCGCGACCTGCAACAGCAGGGCAACCTGCCCCGCGAAGCCACCGGCGAGGCGGCCAAGGCCCTCTTTATGGGCGGCAATAGCGGTAGTTTCTATTCTGGCCCATGGGATGTAACCGACGTGCGGGCGGCTGATGTGGAGTGGGAGATTACCCCGTTGCCCCAGGTGAACGGGCAGGATGCCCGCCCGTTTCTGGGCACCAAAGCCATGTACGTTTCCAGCCAGTCGCCCTGCCAGGATGCCGCCCTGGCCTTTATCGAGCAGTTCACCAGCACCGAAACGGGCCTGGCCTGGATTCAAAATGCCAACCCGGCCCACCTCCCCGCTAACACGGCGGTGTATGAGGATGCGGCCATCGCCGACAACCAGGCCATTCAGGGCTTCCGCGCCCAGGCCGAACGGGCCACCCCGCTGCCCAACCTCGCCGCGATGGGCCAGGTCTGGACGCCGGGGGAAACCGCGCTTACCTCGGTGCTGAATGGCGGAACCGATCCGGCAGCGGCAGCGCGGGATATGGTCACCACGATTCGCAATAATATTCAGGCCCAGCAGTAGGGACGAAACGTAACCCGTGGGGGGCGGTACACGGCCGTCCCCCACGTTCGAGAGGAGCGCCCCATGGGTGTGCAAACACGAACAACGCCGATGAAGGGCACCCGCCCCACCCGCAGCGGTGCCCGGCAGAACTGGCTGCCCTACCTCTACGTGGGGCCAGCCCTGCTGGTCATGGCTATCATCACCTTCTACCCGCTGTTCTACCAGGTCTATCTGTCGTTTCTGAACCTGCGGGCCATCAACCTCATCGCTGGCCCGCAGTGGGTTGGCCTGGCCAACTATCAACAGATTCTCGGCTCGCTCACCTCAGAATTCTATGTGGTGACCGGGCGCACCATTATCTGGACGGTGATTAACGTCTTTTTCCATATCACCCTGGGCATTTTTCTGGCCATTCAGCTGAACAAACGGGGGCTGCGGGGTGCCCGCATCTACCGCACCCTCCTCATTCTGCCCTGGGCCGTGCCCACCATTGTCACCGGGCTGATGTGGCGCACTACGCTCTACGACTATAACTTCGGTGCCTTTAACCAGATGCTGCGCACAGTCGGCATGCAGCCGATCTCCTGGCTGCAAGACCCCACCAACGCCTTTATCGCGGTGGTGCTGTTTAACGTCTGGGCGGGTATTCCGTTTATGATGATGGTGGCCGCTGGTGCATTGCAATCGGTGCCGGAGGAGCTGTATGAAGTGGCCATGGTGGATGGGGCCAACGGCTGGCAGCGCCACTGGCATGTCACGCTGCCGCTCATCCGCCCGGCGATGATCCCGGCCACTATTCTGGGCATCATCTGGACGTTTAACAACTTCCTGGCGATCTACCTCATCACCGGCGGCGGCCCCGCTGGGCAGACCGATATTCTGCTGACCTACATCTACCGCGTGGCCTTTCTGGGCAACCAGTTCCTCTACTCGGCGGCCTCGGCGGTAGCGGTGATCGTCTTCTTTATTCTGGTTGGGTTTGTGTTGTTGAATGTACGCATTACCAACGCCATGCAGGAGGCTGACCGATGACACAACGGGAACCCATCAACGAAACGCCGCCCACAGCCACGCCCCTGGTCAACCCGGCAGCGGTGCCCGCCAGCCCCTTGCCACGGCGGGTGGTGCGGCGGCGCGGCGGCAGCAACCAGGGCAGCCTGCGGCCCAGCCGCCTGAACCTGGCCCTCACCCACCTGCTGCTGATCGTTTTCTGTATTCTGTTTGCCTTCCCAATCTATTGGATTATCCGCATCAGCTTGCAGAGCGGCTCGGCGTTGCTTTCGGTTGATTTTAGTCTGTTGCCGCAGAACCCAACCCTGGACAACTACGTCCGAGTGTTTACCAACCCGGTGCTGGGGCGGGCCTTTCTGAACTCGGTTATTTTTGCCGGGGGCACCACCCTGGTGAGCCTGGTGCTGGCGATCAGCGCGGCCTACGCCTACAGCCGCATGCGCTTTCGGGGCCGCAACTTCAGCCTGTGGGCGATGATTCTGTTGCAGGCCGTGCCGGGCATCGCCACCATTGTCCCGCTGTATGTGCTGTTCGTGCAGTTTAACCTCATCAACACCTACCACGGTCTGATTATCGCCTACACAGCCGGAACGCTGCCCTTTAGCATCTGGATGATGAAGAGCTATTTCGACACCATCCCCCGCGAGATTGACGAGGCGGCCCAGGTGGATGGCGCAACGTTCAACCAATCCTTTCTGCGGGTCATTTTGCCGCTGGCCCTGCCGGCGATTGCGATTGTGGCGCTGTTTGGTTTTATCACCGGCTGGACGGAGTTTGTGCTGGCGATTACCTTTATCACCAGCGGCGATTTGTACCCGCTTTCGGTGCGGCTCTACAGCATTGTCGGCGAGCGCACCACCGAATGGGGCTATTTTGCCGCCATGAGTCTGGTGTTTGCTGCGCCAGTGGTGCTGTTTTTCCTCATCTTCCAGCGCTTTCTGGTGGGCGGGCTAACGCTCGGCAGTGTGAAGGGCTAGCGATGGCCAGCGCTGACCAGCGTCCCCCGTCCGGCACATGGCGGCAGCAGCTGTATGACATTATCTTCCGCGCCGACACCCCCGCCGGGCGGGCCTTCGATGTGGTGCTGATCATCGCCATTCTAACGAGTATTCTCACCGTGATGCTGGACAGCATCGCCTGGGTGCGGGCCAGCTACGCCCCGGTGCTGGTTGCCGTTGAATGGGGCTTTACACTGCTTTTTACCGTGGAGTATGGGCTGCGACTGATCTGCGTGCGGCGTCCGCTGCGTTATGCCACTAGCTTTTTCGGCGTGGTTGATCTGCTGGCGGTGCTGCCCACCTACCTCAGCCTGTTGTTTGTCGGCAGTCAATATTTCCTGGTGGTGCGTGTCTTGCGCCTGTTGCGCATCTTTCGCATTCTGAAGCTCGCAGAGTACCTGCAACAGGCCGATGTGCTGCGGCGGGCGCTTCAGGCCAGCCGCCAGAAGATCAGTGTGTTCCTGCTCACCGTGCTGACGATTGTGACCATTGTTGGTGCGTTGATGTATCTGATCGAGGGTGAGTCCAGCGGCTTTACCGATATTCCCACCAGCATGTACTGGGCGATTGTAACGCTTACCACCGTCGGCTATGGCGACATTGCCCCCCAAACGCCCCTCGGCAAAATGCTTGCATCGCTCTTGATGCTGATGGGCTATGGCGTGATTGCCGTGCCCACCGGCATTGTGACGATTGAACTCACCCGCGCCAGCCAGACGCCGCCCTCGAACCAGACGCCGTCCTCGAACCAGAGCTGCCCCACCTGTGGCGCAACCGCCCACGACAACGACGCCGCCCATTGCAAATATTGTGGCACCCGGCTGGTGGGGTAGGTAGTCCCATTCGCATCAAGGTAAGCTCCGGCGGGGCCTTCGGGGGCCTGCGGCCCCCGAAAAAAATACTATGTTTTTGTTGTTATTTGGCAGCGACGCTGCCAAATAACAACAAAAACGAGCTATATGTTTGGGCGACAGCCCTAAAGTTGATGCGAATGGGTAGGTAGCCCCCGTCTATAACCAGAATCTCACCGCCATACAACCGCTACTGTGACCTTCGTGCCCTATCCTGGTAGATACAGGATGGAGGTTGGTATGAGTCTGCGTGTACGAGGAATGTTCTGGATTGGCGTTTATATTCTGCTGGTGTTTGCACCATTGTTTGCGCTGTTATTGCTGCCAACACCGGAAGGGCGCAACTTTTGGCTGGAACTGTCGGTGGCGCTGGGCTTTGCAGGGCTGGCGATGATGGGCTTTCAGTTTGCCCTCACCGCCCGTTTTAAGCGGGCCGCCGCGCCCTTTGGCATGGATATCGTCTACCACTTCCACCGCCAGATTTCGCTCGTTGCGGTGCTGTTTATTCTGGCCCACCCGATCATCCTGTTTATCCTCGACCCGGCAAACCTGGAACGGCTGAACCTGATTACGGCGGGCTGGCAGGCCCGGGCCGGGGTGCTGTCGCTGCTGGCTCTGCTCATCCTCATTGGCACCTCGCTCTGGCGGCAGCGGCTCAAGCTGAACTACGAAGCCTGGCGCACCATGCACGGCTTGCTGGCGGCCTTTGCCGTGGGGGCGGCGATGGTGCATGTCGCCATCGTCGGCTACTACGTGGAAGCGCCCTGGAAACGGGTGCTCTGGATTGCCCTGCCCACCTTCTGGATCGGCCTGCTGCTCTATGTGCGCCTGTGGACGCCGGTTCGCATGCTGCGGCGACCCTACCGCGTCACTGCGGTGAACGAGGAGCGGGGTGGGTCGTGGACGTTGCAGCTCCAGCCGGTGGGCCACGGGGGCATTCGCTTTAAGCCCGGCCAGTTCGCCTGGCTCACCCTTTGGAACTCGCCCTTTGCGATTAAGGAGCACCCCTTTTCCTTCTCGTCGAGCGCTGAGCAAGCGGGCCAACTGGCCTTCACCATCAAGGCATTGGGCGATTTCACCGCGACGATCAAGGAGGCGCAACCAGGCAAACTAGCCTATCTCGACGGCCCCTACGGCGCATTTAGCATAGACCGTCACCAGGCGGAAGGCTATGTGTTTCTTGCTGGCGGCATCGGCATCACCCCGATTATGAGCATGTTGCGAACGCTGGCTGAACGTGAGGACACGCGCCCGCTGCTGCTCTTCTATGCCAACAACAGCTGGGACGATGTAACCTTCCGTGAGGAGTTGGAGCAACTTTCCCAGCGGCTCAACTTGAAGATTATTCATACACTGGATGAGCCGCCGGAGGGGTGGACAGGCGAAACCGGCTTCATCAATGCCGCCATGCTCAAGCGCCACCTGTCGCAGCGTTTCACCAGCCGCGACTACTTCATCTGCGGGCCAGACCCGATGATGGACGCCGTTGAGTCCGCCCTGGTGGAAATTGGCGTCCCACTCAACCAGATTCATTCCGAGCGCTACAGCTT
Source organism: Chloroflexaceae bacterium (assembly GCA_025454695.1). Classification (GTDB taxonomy): domain Bacteria; phylum Chloroflexota; class Chloroflexia; order Chloroflexales; family Chloroflexaceae; genus JALONX01. Next base: position 4,666 of record JALONX010000011.1, on the reverse strand, counting down.
TGTGTGAAACGTGAAACGTACTGCGTGCTACGTACTGCGTAACCGGGAGGGAAATGAGGGACATGCAGGAAATGAGCACAGAGCCATGCACCGGGCTGTCAAGAAAGGTTCTTTGGCACCAATGCGCTGCTCTGTCATTCCGACCGCAGGGAGGAATCTGCATTGCCGTGCGTTGCAGACCCCTCACCTTCGTTCGAGGTGACATGGCCATCACTGCCAAAAGACCTCGTTGACGAACTATTGAAGTGTATTTCCCTCATGCCCTTTGTGGCTTCATTTGAACAAGGAGTTTTGCATGCGACGAACCTATGCGACGCAACTGGCCATTCTCACCGGCGTGCTGGTGCTGCTGCTAGCCATCCTGTTTGCATGGCTGCAAATGCAGTGAGCCGAGAACTGAGAAACGTGAAACGTGAAATGTGAACCGTGATGCGTGATGCGTGAAACGTGAAACGTAATGTGTGCTGCGTAATTCGTAATACGTAATGTGTAAACCAGGCAATCGTCAATCGTCAATGCTCCCGTCTCCCGTCACTCGTCACTCGTCACTCGTCACTCATGAAGATACTATGAACACAACCACAACTTCACCACCAGCGGTTCCACTGCCCTGGCACGCCATGCCGGGCGCGGCGGTGGCCCGCGAACTCCAGAGCGGTGATGCGGGCCTGAGCAGCGCCGAGGTGGCCCGCCGCCAGCAGCAGTATGGGCGCAATGTGTTTCCTAGCCAGCCAGCGCCGCCCCTATGGCGGATTGTGCTGCACCAGTTTCTCAGCCCCTTGATCTATATTCTCATCGCTGCTGGGGTGGTAGCGCTCCTGATCGGCGAAGTTGAAGACGCCATCTTCATCTTTGCCGTGATTCTGCTCAATGCCGCCCTGGGGGCCTACCAGGAGTGGCGAGCCGAGCAGAGCGCCGCTGCCCTTCAGCAGCTGCTCACCATTACGGCCCGGGTGCGCCGCGACGGGGCCACTCAGACGCTGGACGCCGAGGAACTGGTGCCCGGCGACCAGGTGCTGCTCGAATCGGGCGACCGCGTGCCCGCCGACATGCGCCTGCTCAACGCTACCAACCTGAGCCTGGATGAGTCGTTTCTCACCGGTGAGTCGGTGGCTGCCGAGAAGAGCAGCGAACCAACGCCAGGCAACGACCTGCCGGTGGCCGACCGGGCCAGCATGGCCTACGCCGGGGCCACGGTGATGTCGGGGCGGGGCCTGGGCCTGGTGGTGGCCACCGGGGTGCAAACCGAAATTGGACAGATCGCCCGCGCCACCACCGAGGGCGAAGCGACCAAGCCGCCGCTGGTGCTGCGCATGGAGCGTTTCGTTCAATACATCAGTTTTGTGGTGCTGGCGGCAGCCGCTCTGCTGGTGGTGATTGCGATGGCCCAGGGCACACCCTTTGTGGAGGTCTTCTTTCTCGCAGTGGCCCTGGTGGTTTCGGCTATCCCCGAAGGGCTGCCAGTGGCGATGACGGTCGCACTGGCCCTGGCCGTCAACCGCATGGCGAAACGCCATGTGATTGTGCGCAAAATGACGGCAGTGGAAGGCCTGGGCAGTTGCACCCTGGTGGCCAGCGACAAAACCGGCACTCTCACCGTCAACAAACAGACGGTGAAAGCCCTGCTGCTGCCCAGCGGTGAGCAGCTTGCCGTGGCGGGCGAAGGCTATGCGGGGGTGGGCGAGGTGACACTGGCCAATGGCACAGCCCCTACGGGTGACACCCGGCAGCATGTGCGGGAGCTGGCGATAGCCGGGGTGTTGTGCAATGAGGGCAGCCTGCGCGAGGTGGATGGCACATGGCAGCAGGCCGGTGATGCGGTAGATGTGGCCTTTCTCGCCCTGGGCTACAAGCTGGGCTATGATGTGGAGGCGCTGCGCCGAGAAACGCCGGTGCTGCACAGCATCCCCTTTGAGTCGGAACGCCAGTATGCTGCGGTGGTGTATGTCGCCGACGCTGCGGCCCATGTGGCCGTCAAGGGCGCAACCGAGCGGGTGCTGGCCTTTTGCGACCAGCACCAGACCAACCGGGCCGCTGTGGAGGCGCAGGCCAACGACCTGGCGGCGGCGGGCTATCGTGTGATTGCGGTGGCAACCGGCATCCTGGGCCAGCGCACCAGCTTCGATAGTTTTGATGAACGTGACCTGCCACCGCTGACACTGCTGGGGCTGGTGGGTATGATTGACCCGCTGCGCCCGGAGGCGAAACAGGCAGTGGCGACATGCAGGCGGGCAGGGGTTGAGGTCGCCATGATTACGGGCGATCATCCAGCAACGGCGCTGGCGATTGCCCGCGACCTTGGCATTGCCAGTGGCCCCGCTGACCTGATGGTGGGGCGCGACTTGGGCGAGCCAGCCCATGCCGATGACGCGGACTTCCGCCGCAAGGTGCAGGGTGCCCATGTTTTTGCCCGCGTCACGCCGCTGCAAAAGCTGCGGATTGTGGAAGCCCTTCGGCAACTCGGCCATTTTGTGGCCGTTACCGGCGATGGGGTAAACGACGCCCCGGCCCTGCGGGCGGCCAACATCGGCGTGGCCATGGGTTCCGGCACCGATGTGGCCAAAGACACCGCCGCCATTATCGTCACCGACGACAACTTCGCCTCGATTGTCGAAGGCATAGAGGAAGGCCGCTACGCCTACGACAACATCCGCAAAGTCATCTATCTGCTTATTTCCACTGGTGCAGCCGAAATCGCCCTGTTTCTGGGGGCGCTGCTGATTGGCCTGCCCCTGCCACTGCTGGCGGTGCAGATTCTCTGGCTCAACCTGGTGACCAACGGCATTCAGGGGGTGGCGCTGGCCTTTGAACAGGGCGAGCCGGGGGCCATGCAGCGCCCGCCACGCCCGCCGACGGAAGGCATTTTTAATCGCCTGATGATCCAGGAGGTGCTGCTGTCGGGGATGGTGATGTTTGTGGGCAGCATCGGTCTGTGGTACTGGCTGCTGGCCAACGGCTCGGACGAGGCGACGGCTCGCAACATGGTGCTGCTGCTGATGGTGCTCTTCCAGAACTTCCACGTTTTTAACTGCCGCTCGGAATATGTGTCGGCCTTTGGGGTGCCGCTGCACCGCAACTGGATGCTGGTTGGCGGCGTGGTGGCGGCTCTGGGGCTGCACCTGCTGGTGCTCTGGCTGCCGCTGTTCCAATCCCTGCTCGGCGTGCAGCCCGTCTCGCTGACCGAGTTTTTCGCGCTGGCGGCCCTGGCTTCCACCATCCTGCTGGTGCTGGAGCTGTTTAAGTGGGGTCGGGGGCGAAGGCGCACCAGTTCTACGATCCACCAGCACGGTGTGCCGTCTGCCAGGTGAGCCGCTCGTAGGCGGGGTTGCGCTGCCCATGCGGCGCACTCCGCCAGATTTCCTGCCCAGTCGGCAGTCAAATAACTTTTGTCGTGGTACAATAATCTCATCCCAGATGAGTAAGGCTGTTCATGTACGTACCACGGACAATGGCGTATGGATGATGGAGCGTTGCGCCCGCCCGCCCTGGAGCGAATCCTCGACCTGGCGACCGACGCGATTATCAGCGTAGATGAGTCGCAGCGCGTGGTGTTGTTTAACCAGGGTGCAGCCCAGTTGTTTGGCTATACGGCAGCAGAAGTCCTCGGTCAACCCCTTGATCTGCTCCTTCCCCCGCGCTTTGCGGCAGCCCACCAGCAGCATGTACACGCCTTTGGCCGGGCGGCAGAGGTGGCCCGGCCACGGGCCATGGGCCAGCAGCGTGAGATCGCGGGCCGTCGCAAAGACGGCAGCGAATTTCCTGCCGAGGCCTCTATCGTCAAGTTTGTTGAAAGCGATCAAACAACGTTTACCGTTATTCTGCGCGACATTAGCGAACGCAAGCAGAGCGAAGCGGCCCTACGCCAGGCTGAAACCCGCTACCGCCTGCTGATTGACGGTATCAAAGATTATGCGATCTACCTGCTTGACCCAACTGGCCATGTGGCCAGCTGGAATGCTGGGGCCGAGCGCATGAAGGGCTACCTGGCCAGCGAGATCCTGGGCCAGCACTTCGCCTGTTTTTTCACCCCTGAAGATATTGCCCTGGGCAGGCCCGAAGCCGAACTGCACACCGCCAGAACCACCGGGCGCTACGAGGAGGAAGGCTGGCGCGTGCGCAAACATGGGACGCGCTTCTGGGCCAGTGTGGTGGTTTCAGCAGTCTATGATGAGCAGGGCCAGCTGCGTGGCTTTGCCAAAGTGACCCGCGACAGCACCGAGCGACGACAGGCCGACGAGACGCTCCGCCGCTATGCCAAGCAGCTGCATGTGCTGTATGAAATCAGTCGTGCGATCCTGGCTGCCCAGTCGCCGCAAGCGATTGCCGAGGCCGCCTTGCACCGCCTGCGCTCGATTGTGCCCTGCCACTACAGCCATATTGTGAGTCTGCCCGCCGATGGTAGCGCTGCCCGGCTATTGATGATTGACGCCGACGCCCCTTTCAACAACGACGGGGCCAGCCGGGAAGTCGGCGTTGTTTTCACCGCCACAGCACCAGCGCCGCCGGATCAGCCGGTCAGGCTGATCAATCTGGCCGCTCAGCCGTTTGCTACCTCAACAACCCATGCGTTGCGTGCGGCGGGCCTGCAACTGCTGGCCATTGCCCCGCTGGTGGCCCACCAGGCCCTGATTGGTGAGCTGGTGCTGGCCCGGGCCGAGCAGGTTGC
>JALONX010000321.1 GCA_025454695.1 Chloroflexaceae bacterium | reverse complement strand
CGATCTGTTGCCAGGGGGTTCGAATGCTACAGATGCCTTCACGGATGCTGATTTCGAGCCTGGTGTACATGCGCAGGCGGCGCAGGGCCTGGTGCAGCGCTGCCATGGAAAGTTCGGCCTCACCCCAGATGGCTTCCCACAAGCGTTCCACTGCCAGCCCGCCTGACCCGGCATCCAGCAAGCGCACCAGAACTGCCCGGTAGAGCGGCGAAAGTTCGCAGAGCTGCTCGCCCACCGTGCATGCAAATGGGCCAAGAACCTTGATCTGCCAGCAACAGGTGGGGGCAGCTTCAGCCGAAGTAGTAAAGCGACGGGCCAGGGCCGATTCGGTGGCAGCCAGGGCAAATAGTTGCTGGTGAGTCTGTGAAAATGCCAGCAAGAGTGCCGAGCTTATTGCGGCGGCCTGAGTTTCAAACGCCAGCCAGAGCTGCCTGGCCTGCTGCCACCCAGCTACCATGTAGGCGACATGGGTGCGGAGGAGCAGAAGATAGCTCCGTTCAACTGTGTTAAGAAGACCGGCTAATGGGGCTACCTGCTCGATAAGATGCTCAAGTTGAGACAGATTGCACGTCGTGTTCTGGCATAGCAGGAGTGCTTTTGTTAAAGCAACGCGCCCGACTAACTCTGGTTGTATCTCAGGCAACGGAGCAGTGAGGTCGAGAGAGGCCCAGCTGCGGGCAGGATGCTGTTGCAGTGCCCATATCCAGGCGTGATTGATGGCTATTGTGACTTGAAGATGGGCAAGATTGAGCCGTTTTGCCAGGCCGCGTACCTGTTCCAGGCGCTCCTGAGCACTTTCAAACTGTCCCTCAAACATGTCAAGTTCGGCAAGACTATTGGTTATTTCAGCCTCATCGCGCCGTCGCCCAGTGGTTTTTGCAACCGAAAGGCCGGTGACTAAGGCCTCCCGTGCTTCTTCATAACGACCTTCACGGGCGGCAAGAACACCTAGGTTACTTAATGTTACTGCTCGCCGTCCAACATTGCCTGAACTTTGCCAAAATGTGTCAGCCTGGCGTAGATGATATAGAGTTAGATCAACACTATCGCTGTTCAAATACGCCCAGCCTAGAAGGTCATGTATAGCAGCGAGTTTTGATGAGGCCACGCCAGTTTTAACATTAGCAGGAGACAACGCTAGTGCCTGCTCCAGTTCAACTATTGCACGATCAATATTGCCATTTAGTACTTGCACGCGCCCATTGGCGTGGTGATAGATGAGACGTAGTTGGGGCGGTAATTTCTCTGGCTCTAGCTGCTCAATGAGCATTTGTGCGCGCTGCTTCTCACCTTGAATGCAATAAAATTCTACTGCTGTGAGTTTGGCTTCCCAAATCATTTCCTGGTTACCGTGCCATTCCGCCTGCTGTAAAGCTGCATGTGCCCGCTCCCAGACTGCAAGATCGGCGTAGATGTGGGCCTGCGCCAATGACAGATCGGCGGGGAGAGGCTGGGGGGGGCGGGCGCTGTGCAGGGCGGCCTGCACGTGGTCGTAGCAGGCCAGCAGGGTGGTGTGGCGTGAGCGCTGGCGGTAGCGCGGCCCGGCCTCGCGCATGGCCTCCACCGCTTCGGTTGTGGCGTCCGCTGCCAGGTAGCAGCCAATCGCCCGTTCCAGGTCATCCTCGTTGCGGTAGAGGGTGCCCGCCCGCAGCAGCAGCGCCCGCTGGCGGGCCGGGCGGCGGGCCAGGCGGGTACGCAGAAAATCGCGAAACAGGGCGTGATAGGCCCGTACACCCGCCCGCTGGGAGGTGAACAGACCGTGCCGGGCCAGTTCATCCAGCAGTTGCACCGAGTCGTCCCGTTCCAGCAAGTCGTCGCAGCGCTGGGGCGAGAGATCGTCGAGCACGCTGGTTTCTTCCAAAAATTGCTGCAACTGCGGTGAGAGGTTGGCGGTGGTCTGCTCGGCAAAGTAGCGGTAGATCTGCTCCAGGTTGGCATCGTCGGTCAGCAGGGTGTCGTCGTCGCCCTGAGGGGCCTGTTCCAGAAACAGGGCGATGCCAATGGCCCAGCCGTTGAAGCGCTCAATCAGCCTGGCTGCTTCAGCCTGGCTCAACATCAGGCCCCGTGTGAGTCCCGCCAGCCGTTGCACATCGGCGGTGCTGAACTGGAGTGTGCCATAGTCCAGTGCCTGGGCCTGGCGCTGGGCGCTGAGCCGGGCCAGCCCGCGCAACGAGGGCAGCGTGCGCGAGGCCAGCACCAGTTTACAGTTGGGCGCATAGGCGCAGATGTTGGCCAGAAACTCGAAAATGCGCGTGGTGCCGGGAAGCAGGTCGCTGCTGTTGTCTTCCAGGGTATGAAAATCGTCCAGCAGCAGGGCGAAGGGCGCGGGCGCAGCCGCCATGGCCTGGCCTGTTTCGCGGTAGAGTTCAGCCAGGGCCGAGGGGCCAGCCACCGCAAGCTGTTCAGCCAAGTGCGTCGCTTCTGGCACCACCGGCTTGAGGGTTTGGAGTAGGTAGTCGAGGAACTGGAGTGGGTCACGATCGGTCGGGTCGAGGGTATACCAGCAGACGGGCAGCGGTGTAGTTCTGGCCCACTGCAACAGGGCGGTGGTTTTGCCCCAGCCAGCGGGGGCGAGCACCGTGACAACCCGCCTGGTGCTTATCGCTGCTTCGAGCTGGTTCGTCAGTTCCAACCGCTCCACAATGATGTGTTCAGCGGAGGGAACGGTCAGCTTCTGAAAAAATCGTCCTGCCATAGTCCGACGCCGTTTCCCTGCCGACTGTGGTGATCGGCCCGTAGTGTTTAGGACGACGGCGTAATCAACAACGTCACGTTGAATTATACCATGCAGGTAGATGCTTTACCTCAGGGAAAAGAGGTGTGTTCTCGTAAACAAAGGGCTTGTTTGTCTGCTTGCTCATAAAAAATGGGAGAGGCAACGCCCCTCCCAAACCCTCAACCAAATCAGCTGCGCATCATACCGGCACAAAGGTGGTGACAACCAGCGATAGCACTACAATGCCGACAATAATGCCACTGACAACTTTATACAGACGCTCGTTTTTCATCTGTGCTCCTTCAGTTTGATGTGCAAAACAGTTCTCTCACGCACTATGTGCAGTGTAGCGGGATTTTGGCCGTGGTGCAAGGGGAATTTTTGGGGATTTTGAGGCAGGACTTTTGGAAGATTGGTGAAAAGAGACGCCCCGCCAGGGCGTCTCCCCAGTGGAATGCACTGAAGGCGATAATGGAGCAGCGCTGAGCGATTTACACCACGGGCACCCGTTCGCGCAGGCGACTGCTGAAGGGCGAACGCTCCTCAAATTCGCCAATGGCGCGGTACTTGTCATAACGTTTACTCAACAGCAACGGTGTGGGCTGCGCTTGCAGTTCGGCCAGTTGGGCCTGAAGGGCTGCCCGCACGGTGCCAATCATCGCCAGCGCGTCGTTGTGGGCACCGCCCTCCGGTTCTGGGATGATGGCGTCGGCAATCCCCAGTTCCAGCAAATCGGGCGCGGTGATGCGCATGGCCTGGGCTGCGTCGGGGGCGCGGCCCGCGTCGCGCCAGAGGATGGAGGCAGCCGCTTCGGGCGAGGCCACCGAGTAGACCGCATGCTCCAGCATCAGCAGGCGGTCGGCCACGCCCAGCGCCAGCGCACCGCCGCTACCGCCCTCGCCAATCAGGCAGGCGATGATCGGCGTCTTCAGCCCGGCCATCACCAGAATGTTTTCGGCAATCGCGTTAGCCTGGCCCCGCTCCTCTGAGTCTTTGTTGGGGTTGGCACCGGGCGTGTCAATAAAGCAGATCACCGGGAAGCCGAACTTTTCGGCCTGCTGGAACAGCCGCAGCGCTTTGCGGTAGCCCTCCGGGTGGGGCATGCCGAAGTTGCGGCGCACGTTTTCGCGGGTGTCGCGGCCTTTCTGGTGTCCAATCACCATCACCGTCTGGCCCTGAAACGAAGCCAGCCCAGCGACAATCGCCGGATCGTCGCCATAGCGCCGGTCGCCATGCAGCTCGATGAAATCCTCGAAGCAGCCCCGCAGATAGTCCTGCGTGCGGGGGCGCTGGGGGTTGCGGGCAATCTGCACCCGATCCCACGCGCTGAACATTGTTTCTGAAGCGGCGGAAATGTCGGCCAGCATGTCTGGCTTCGGTCTCCGGTCAGCCGTCTCCGGTCGCGCTGCATAGAACTTCAGCAGCCGCGAAAGTGTGCTACGCAGGTCGCCCCGAGGCACCACCATGTCAATCATGCCATGTTCCAGCATAAACTCGGCGGTCTGAAAATCAGGTGGCAGCTTCTGGCGAATGGTGCCTTCAATCACCCGCTTGCCCGCGAAGCCGATGTTGGCACCCGGCTCGGCGATAATCACATCGGCGACGGAGGCGTAGGAGGCAGTGACGCCGCCGTAACATGGGTCTACCAGCAGCGAAATGTGGGGCAACCCGGCGGCGGCCAGGCGGCTGAGGGCCATGCTGATTTTGGCCATCTGCATCAGCGAAATCACGCCTTCCTGCATGCGGGCACCGCCACTACAGTTGATGGTGAGCAGGGGCAGACCCAGTTCGGCGGCGCGCTCGGCGGCGCGGGTCATCTTCTCGCCATACACGCTGCCCATCGAAGCGCCCATAAAGCTGAAGTCGCACACGGCCACCATCAGGGCCTGGCCATCAATCCGGCCCTTGCCGCTGATGACGACATCCTTGAGACCGGTGCGCTTCTGGCTTTCTTTCAGTTTGGCGGCGTAGCTTTCCTTCAACGACACAAAGCCCAGCGGGTCGGTGGGCAGCAGGTCGGTGTGCTCTTCGTGGAAAGAGCCAGGATCGAGCATGCCAATCCATTCGCGCCCGCTCATGCGCATGTGGTGGCCACAGCGGGGGCAGACCTTTAGATTTTCAAACACCTGTTTGCGGTAGGTGAGTTCGCTACAGCGGGGGCATTTTACCCACAGGTCGTCCGGCAAACGCTGGTCGCTGGTGTCCACGCTTGCAAAGCGCCCGGTTGTGCGTTGAATCAGCTCTTTCATGTGGCTCCTTTACGCATCGTCGTACAGAATAGTATACCAACCGCCATCTGTGAAGAAAATCACCTGATGGATGTTGTTGGCAGTGCCGATTGGTGAACATGGCACGGCGATGTGGGTAGGGAGCCTAGCCGTTTGGGTGGGGTGTGGGATTTTGGATTTTAGATGTTGGATGTTGGATGTTGGATGTTGGATGTTGGATGGGGCGCTCCGCAAGGAAAGCGTACATGTGGACTGCGAGAGCCATGCTCCCGCAATACGCTTTTGCGGGCTACTTGCAGGTTCCCGCAAGTTGATGCATGATAGCGGGCACATGTGAAATCAAGCGCATATTGTCAAATGTTGCATACCAATTGCGTCTATCAGGCACGTTACCACATTGCGATGGTAGTCCAGTCTGCAACCTGCATTCTGCAATAAATACATGGGTGTGTCTGTGAAACATTCTTCTAGCCCGGTGCTGGGCGAGGGTAGCGCACTGGTGAAGCCGCCCAAACAGGGCCTGGCTGCCTATGTGGCGATTGCCCGGCCCAACTACTGGCTGCGCAACCTGTTTCTGGTGCCGGGGGCGCTGGTGGCGGCAGTGATAGCACGCGCCAACCCCGGCGAACTCTTCGTTCCTCTGCTGCTGGCGCTAGTCAGCGCATGTTTGATTGCCTCGGCCAACTACACCATTAATGAGTGGCTTGACGCCGAGTTCGACCGCTTTCATCCGGTGAAGCAGTATCGCCCGGCGATTGCCGGAAACTTGAAAGCGCCACTCGTTTACGGCCAGTACCTGCTGCTGCTGCTGGCGGGCCTGGGGCTGGCGGCGCTGCTCTCGCCCTATTTTCTGCTGGCCACGGCGAGCCTGGCGGTGATGGGCTTTCTCTACAACGTCAAGCCGTTTCGCACCAAAGAACGGGTCTATCTTGATGTGCTTTCTGAGTCGATCAACAACCCTATCCGCCTGCTGATGGGCTGGTTTGTGGTAACCTCTGCCGTGCTGCCGCCCGTGAGTCTGCTGGTAGGCTACTGGATGGTGGGCGCGTTTCTGATGACCATCAAGCGCTACGCCGAGCTGCGCTTTATTGCCGACAAGGAGCGGGCCGGGTTGTACCGCCGCTCGTTCCGCTTCTACAGCGAGCAGACGCTGCTGACCTCGGCGATCCTGTATGGTACATGTGCCGCCGGGCTGCTGAGCGCTTTTGCCGCTGGCTTTCACCCGGCCCTGCTGCTGAGTCTACCGCTGTGGTCGCTGCTGCTGGCCTGGTATGTGTTCATCGGCATGAAGCCCGACTCACCGACCCAGCACCCCGAAAACCTCATTCGCGAACGGGGCTTTACTGCCTACCTGCTCCTGCTGCTGCTAGCGACGCCGCTGCTGTTGCTGGTTGATCTGCCCTGGCTGCGCTGACGATGACCACTGCCCCCCGTGCCATGCCCTTGCGCCTGCTGCCGGTGGCCCTGGTGCTGCTGCTGGCAGCCCTGGGCCTGCTGTTGCTGCTGGGCCAGCCCCGCCCCTGGACGCTTGACCTTGGCAAGTCGGGCGACAGTCGTTTTTTCTACGGCTTCTACAACGCCGAGCAGGGCGTGAATGAGGATTTCCGCTGGACGGGACGCAGCAGCGGCCTGATGCTGCATGGCGCACCAGCCGGGGCGTTTCAGCTCGAACTCCGTCTGAATGGCGAGCGCAAGGCCAGTCTGGACGATCCAATCATCCGGCTCGTGCAACGGGGGCAGGAGGTGGCCCGCTTTCCGGTGCAAACGGGCTGGCGAGTCTACCGGGTGCTGCTGCCGCCCGGCGCGGCCCTCGGCCCTGATGGCAACCCTGCGCCGCTGGAGATTATCAGCGCCACCAGCCGCCCTG
>JALONX010000320.1 GCA_025454695.1 Chloroflexaceae bacterium | reverse complement strand
GCCGTGCCGACGTGCTCCCCTGCGATCTCACTAATGCGGCGGACATTCAGGCCCTGATCGCACAACTTCACCAGCTCCCCAATGGCATAGACCTGGTCGTCAGCAATGCGGGCAAATCGATCCGCCGCTCGATCTTCGACTCACTTGACCGGCTGCACGATTTTACGCGCACGATGAATCTCAATTATCATGGCCCGGTGCAGCTGCTGCTGGCCCTCATCCCCACCCTGGCGGAGCGGGGCGGCCATGTCATTAATATCTCGGCGGTGAATGTGCTGCTCGCCCCAGCACCGCGATGGGCGGCCTACCAGGCATCGAAGACCGCCTTTGATCACTGGTTCCGCAGCGTGGGGCCGGAGCTTGGCGCACGGGGCGTCAGCACGACCTCGATCTACCTGCCCCTGGTGCGAACCCGCATGATTGCCCCAACAAGAGAGTATACCCATATGCCAGCCATGCAGCCCCAGGAAGTGGCAAACCTGATCTGCCACGCCATCATCTCCCGCCAGCGCAGCTATGCCCCCTGGTGGATGCTGCCCGCCCAACTGGCGTCGGTGCTACTGCGCTGGCCCTGGGAAGTCTTTACCACCTGGCAGTCTCGGCGACGCTTACGGAGGTGATATGCTGACAACACTCGCCACCCTTCGTCGGACGCAGCTGCTAAGCATCCCTGGCCTGTTGCGCCTGGGAGAGGCGGTGCAAAGCTCCGGGCTTAATCTGATGGCGCTGCTCCGCAACACGGCCAGGGCGCACCCCGAACGCATGGCTATTGTTGACGACCACGAACAGCTGCGCTACGGCGAACTCTGGCGGCGGGCCGAGGTGGTCGCCGTTGCACTTCACGAACGCTACGGCGTGCAGGCCGGGCAGCGTGTGGCAATTGCCTGCCGCAACCATGTGGCCGCGATTACGTCAATCGTCGCCAGTTCCCGACTGGGCGCTCAGCTCTTTCTGGTCAACCCGGAAATGAGCAGCGACCAGCTCCATGCGCTGGACTCACGCCTGCACGTTGACCTCGTGATCTATGATGAGGAGCTTGCCCCGCTGATGGCCAGTGCGCCGTTGGGTCGCCAGGCCCTGCCCAGCTACCACCCGCACGCTGAGTCTATCGCCGGGCTGGCGGCGCACTACGCGCACACAAGCCGACGGCTGCGCCGGGCCAGCACTGGCTCGATTGTGGTGCTGACCGGCGGAACAACTGGGCAACCAAAGACGATTGGCCGCACGCCGTCGGTGGGCAACGCCCTGCCAGCCCTGCTCGCCCTGCTCGCCCGAACCCGGCTCGACACCCACCCTTCCCTGTATCTTGCACCGCCAATCTATCACGGCCACGGCCTGGCCATGCTGCTCATCGGCCTGAGCCTCGGGACAACGCTCTATATGATCCGACGCTTCGATGCCGCCCGTGCATGCGCCCTGATTGACCGGCACCAGGTTGCGGCGGTGACACTGGTGCCGCTGATGCTCCAGCGGATGCTCCGGGTGAACCCCGCTGCGCTGGCGTCGCTGCGCTGCATCATTGCCGGGAGCGCCCCGCTGAGTCCGACCCTGGCCAGCGAAGCGCTCGACCGCCTCGGGCCGATCCTGTTTAACCTCTATGGCACTTCGGAGGCGGGATTCTCGATTCTGGCGACCCCAGAGATTCTGCGCAACAAGCCAGCGACCATTGGCAGGCCCTTACCAGGTGTGCGTACACGGATTGTTGGGCCGAATGGCGCGGTGGTGCATGGCACGTCAGTCGGGCAGCTCTGCATCCAGAGTCGCTGGACTATGAGCGGGAAGGGCTGGATCAGGACTGGTGACCTTGCCTACCGTGATGCAGCGGACGACCTCATGCTCTGCGGGCGGGTTGATGATATGATCGTCTCTGGTGGCGAAAACGTCTACCCCATCGAGCTGGAGAACGTCCTATTGCAGCACCCCGACATCGCGGCAGCCATCGCCGTCGGCATTGCCGATGCCGAGTTCGGTCAGCGGCTGAAGGCCGTAGTGGTGGCAAAGCGCGGTGGCGACCTGAATCAGGCTGCCGTGCTAGCCTGGCTGAAGCCCCGTGTTGCCCGGTATCAGCTGCCGGTGGCGGTCGAGTTTCGCGATGAACTGCCCTATACAGCGCTGGGGAAACCCGACCGAAAGGCACTGGCGATGTGAGCCTGGGTTGGTCAATCTGCCTGCTGTTTCGCCCCGATCCAGCGCCTGGCATCTTGCCACCTTCAGTCCGTCGTGGGGGCTGGTGCGCACCGCCAGAGCCGCCCACTGAGCCATGGAGTTTGCGTCGTCTACGGATGTAAACCGACGTTGCGCATGCCCTGGCTCCTACGAAAGTTCCTCTTGCGAAGGCCAGGCGGGCATGCTATACTCGCAAGCGTGCAAGCAAGCGACTCAGCGGGAAGATAGACCATGACTCAGCGCACCAACAAACTGCTGATCTTGATGACCCAGGTCTCCACCCGTGGGCTGCGCCGCGCTGTGCGTGCGACGCTACTTGGGAAGGAGTTCAGCTGACCTTGCGCTTCTGAACGATGCTGCTGTGCGCGCCGGGTCACTCAGTGGCCCGGCGTTTTTGAGTCTCGTGCGATGTTGATGGAGGGGGCCGTGCAAACCATGCATGTGTTGCTGATGTATACGCTTGCGCAGCCAGCCTGTAATGGGCGGCTTCGGCTTGCCGCTGCGCTGCGCTTGATGATCACCTGACCCGTGCGGATAGGCCGTGGGCCACGCCGGGTCGCACAAACGAACCGGCGGTTTGATTCAGCACTCAGGAAAGGATTTGATCATGACACGCATGCTTGAACTTGTACGCAACATTGGCGTTATTGCCCATATTGACGCAGGCAAAACCACCGTCACCGAGCGCATGTTGCTGGCCAGCGGGCGTATCCGCAAGGCGGGCGAGGTGCATGATGGCACCGCAACCACCGACTTCGACCCGCAAGAGCGCAAGCGCGGCATCACCATCAACGCAGCGGCGGTGAGCATTGCCTGGCGCGACCAGCACATCAACCTGATTGACACGCCGGGCCATGTGGATTTCACCGTTGAGGTGGAACGCTCGCTGCGGGTGCTAGACGGCGGCGTGGTGGTCTTCGACGCGGTGGCGGGCGTGGAGCCGCAAACCGAAACGGTGTGGCGTCAGGCCGACACCTACGGCGTGCCGCGCATCTGTTTTGTGAACAAAATGGATCGCCTGGGGGCTAACTTTGTGCGCACCGTCCGCATGATCCGCGAGCGGCTGGGCGCACGGGCGGTGCCGCTACACTACCCGCTGGGCAGCGACCAGGACTTCGTCGGCGTGATTGACCTGCTCAGTGGGGCAACGCTGAACTTCGGGGCGGCCGAAACGGCGCTGAGCGTGCCTGCTCCGGCCGCAGCCGAAGCGGCACAGTGGCGCGAGGCGCTCATCGAAGCCATTGTCGAGCACGACGAGGCGTTGCTCGCCAGCTATCTCGAAGGCCAGCCGCTGGAGGAAACGGCGCTGCGCCAGGCCCTGCGGCGGGCGACCATCGCCGGGCGGCTGGTGCCGGTGCTGTGTGGGGCGGCATTGAAAAACAAAGGCATTGCGCCTTTGCTCGACGCTGTGCTGGATTACCTGCCCACCCCGCGTGAGGTTCCTGCGGTTGTGGGGCAGGCCCCTGGTGCCGCCGATGCAGCGGGCCTGCGCTGCTCGCCCGACCCCGCCGCGCCGCTGGCGGCGCTGGTCTTCAAGGTGGTCAGCGATGAGCATGTGGGCCAGCTGGCCTACGCCCGCATCTACGCGGGCACGCTGGTAGCGGGGTCGTATGTGCTGAACAGCACGCGCCAGGGGCGTGAACGGGTGAGCCGAATACTCCAGGTACAGGCGAACCAGTACGCCAGTCTGGAACGGGCCAGCGCAGGCGACATTGTGGCGCTGGTGGGCACGCGCCAGAGCAGCACCGGCGACACCTTGTGCGACCCGGCACACCCGGTGGTGCTGGAGCAAATCCAGTTCCCCGAGCCAGTGGTGACGCTGGCCGTGGAAGCGCGAAGCAGTGCCGACCGCGACCGCCTGGGGTTGGCCTTGCAGAAGCTCGCCAGCGAGGATCCGACCTTCCGCGTGGGCAGCGACCCTGAAACGGGGCAGACCATTGTGGCGGGGATGGGCGAGCTGCATCTGGAGGTGCGCCTTGAGCAGCTGCGGCTGACCCACAAGCTGGACGTGCGCCAGGGCCGCCCACAAGTGGCCTACCGCGAGACGATCTGCCGTGCGGCGGAAGTTGAGCAGACCCTGGCGCGACAGAGCGGCGGCGGCAGCGGACAGTGGGCGCGGGTGCGGCTGCGCCTCGAACCGCTGGCGCGGGGCGAGGGCTTCCGCTTCAGCGACACCATCGTCGGCGGGGCCATTCCACGCCCCTTCATCGCCGCCGTGGAGGCGGGCGTGCGCGAGGCCCTCGGCAGCGGCGTGCTGGCGGGCTACCCGGTGGTAGACCTGCATGTGACGCTGCTGGGCGGAGCCACACACGCTGTGGACTCGTCCGACCTGGCCTTCCAGGTTGCGGCGAGCATGGCCTTCAAGGAGGCCATGGCTCAGGCCCAGCCCCAGCTGCTGGAACCACTCATGCGCGTCGAGGTAGTGACACCCGACGACTACGTGGGCGCGGTGCTGGGCGACCTGGGCGGACGGCGGGGCCAGGTGCTGGGCATGGAAAGCCATGGCAGCACGCAACTGCTCCGGGCGCAGGTGCCGCTCGCCGAACTGTTTGGCTACAGCGCACGCCTGCGTTCCTTCAGTCAGGGGCGGGCCAGCTTCAGCATGCAGTTCGCCAGCTACAGCACGCTGCCCGACCAGCTGGCCAGCAGCGTTGCCACCCGGCGTGTACGCGGCTAAAAGCGCAGTGGCCGCCACGCCGCCGCCGCACACGAGTCTGTGCGGCGGCGGCGCTCCCCAACCGCCTGAGTCTCCCCCAGCAAGCGTCGAGTACCCCCTCGCGGCGTCACCTGAGCGCCGCCGCTGCGGGCGTGGTGCTGGCCGGTGGCGTGTAGCTGAACGCGGGGCAGTGCTGGCCGGGCACTGGCGCCAACTGGTCGTCGCGGTTCAGCATGCAGGCCACCCCATCGAAGTGCTGGCAGTTCTGGCAGCGGTGCAGGTGGTAATGGCAGTGCCAGCAGGTGTCATCTGGGCCGAGGTTGGCCGGGCTATGGCCGCGCAGCACGGTGCCACAATGGCCGCACACCACGGCGACATGCCGGGTATCCTCCGGCTGCACATCGCTCAGGTCGGCAACCAGCAGCCGAAAGAGATCGCTCTCCGTGATGATGCCGATGACCCGCCCGTTTGCCACAACCGGCAGCGCCCCGATTTTGTGCTGAAGCATCTGCCGGGCTGCTTCCAACACCGGGGTGTCTGGGGCTACCGTCTGGGGGCGACGCGTCATACATTCGGCCACGGGAATCCGTTCGACCAGCCCGGCCTCTTCATACACACTGAGCGTGGTAGCCGTTGACGGCAAGGCGGCCCGCAGGTCGCTCACTGTCACCATCCCCACCAGTTCACCATCATCTACCACGGGCAGGCGGCGGATATGCCGTTGTTCCATCACATCGTGGGCGGTAGCCAATGGGCAACTGGACGGGATAACCACGGCAGGAGCGCTCATCCAGTCCACAACGCGGTAGCGCTTCATGGCATCCTCCTTGGGCTGAACACAGCGTGCAGATTACAACGACAATATTTCACGACGTGTTGCCGCTATCCTGCTGATGCAACTCGTCTGCAATCTGCAACATGTCACACTTTCCCTTTGAGCATAACGCCCCTGGCGTGCCCTGGCCCCTCCCACCTGCGTAGAGTCGCGCCTCCCCAGCTGACCAGACCAGGCCCCCACCAGCCGACCAGGCCACATGCTGGTCTCGTGGGGAGCGGTGGCCTGATCAGCTGGCTGATGTCTCTGCGGCACCGCGCTGGCATGATGAGAGCGTGAATCGCGAACGACAAGGAGGTTGCTATGAATCCGCGACAACTGCAGCAGCATGTCCAGCTCCTGGGCTGGCTGTACATCATCGGCCATGTGTTTTTTCTCGCCATCGGCGGCCTCATCTTCTTCTTTCTGACCAGCATCGGTGCCCTATCCGGCGATCCCCAGGCGCTGCAAATTCTGGGCCTGGTGGGTACCTTTGTGGGCTTGCTGATGACACTGCTGGCGCTCCCTGGCATGGCCGCAGGCTACGGCCTGCTCAAGCACCATGCCTGGGGCCGCATGCTGGCCCTGGTGGTAGGGGCACTCAATCTCTTGAATTTCCCGGCTGGCACGGCCCTTGGCGTCTACACCTTTTATGTGCTAGTGCAGCCAGAAGCCGCCGAGTACTTCACGCCCACGCCCCAGGCCGTGTAGGGTACAGCACAGCCACAGAGCGCATCGCAGGCACTGAGGAGAGGAGCCGACCGCTGCCCGCGGTGTGCTGTGTGGCAAAGCATAGCTGTGGGGAGGATTACCATGTATCGCACACTCCTTGTGCCTGTGGATGGGTCGCCCTTTAGTGAGGCCGCCCTGCCGCTAGCCCGGCTGCTCGCCCGCCGAAGTGGTGCCAGTCTGCACATTGTGCATGTCCATCTCAGCTTCACCGGGCTGCCGGTCTATGTTGAAGGGTTGCCAGTGATTGATGCCGAACTCCATTCGCAGGCCAGAATCCACGAACAGGCCTACCTGGAAGGGCTGCGCAGCCGCATCGCTGCCGAGGAACCCTTCCCGGTGCAGGTCGCCCTGCTCGACACGACCATTGACACGGCAGCAACCGGCACTGTTCCCGGTGTGCTGGCCACCCACGCACGGCAGATTGGCGCTGACCTGGTGATCATGAGT
>JALONX010000933.1 GCA_025454695.1 Chloroflexaceae bacterium | reverse complement strand
CGTGGCTCAGGCCGGGGAGCTGCTGCTGCAAGGCATGCACCTGGGCCGCCGGAATTAGTCCTTCAATTTCATAGCTTGCGCCACGCGGCAGGGGCGACTGGGGCACGGCCCGCAGCCTGGCAAGTGCAGCCAGCAGCGGGCCAAGGCTGTCGGCGGGCAGTTCCAGTTGGAAGCGGTGTATCGGCTCGCACACCACCGTTTCGGCCTCGTGCAGCGCCGCCATTAGCACCAGTGGGGTGAGTAGCCGGAAATCTCTGGCCGTGCTGGCAGGCGAGGTGTAGCCCGAATGGGTCAGCGTCACCATGCAGTCGGTGACCTGCCAGCCATACAACCCCTGGCGCAACGTTTCCTGCACCGTCTCTTCCATTGCCTGCGCAAACAACTCGCCAGATTTATAGATGTAGATGGGAATGGCGCTCAGTTCATCGTCCAGGCGGAAGTTCACGCCGCTGTTGGGTGGCCCCACTTCGACTCGTAGACCAACGGTGGCCAGAAAGGGGTTGGCAGCTTTGCCAAGCAGTTCAAGGGCGCTGCCGCTGCCCACGGGCCGTTCCACACAAATCACGGTGGTTTCGTGAAATGTCACCTCCAGGTTGTACTCGTTGCGCAGCGTTTCCTGAAGCACCTCCTTCTGCACTTCGCCATACAGTGACACAAACAGCTCCTGGCGCAGCTCATCGCGCCGCAGGTTGATCAGCGGGTCTTGCTCGGCAAGTTGGGTCAGCGCGGCGTGCAAGGCCGTTCGTTCGGCGGGGCGACGTGGCACAATCAGCGTTTCCAGCGTTGGCGGCGCGAAGAAATGGCGCTCGTCAGCGTGCTGCTGCGTGCCAATCGTATCGCCGATTTGCACCTCGGCCAGCCCGGCGATTTTGCCGATCTGCCCGGCGGCAACCGTGGCGCTGCGAGTGGCGCTGCCGCGCTCGAACAGGCTGATGGCGGTGATGCGGCCTGTTTTGCCGCGCCCAAACGGCACCTGCTCGCGCACACGCAGTGTGCCGCCGAACATGCGCACATAGGCCAGCTTCTCACCCGCCGCGCCCCGTTCAATCTTAAACACCATGCCACGGGTGAGGCTGTGGGTGTTGCCGTCATCCGTGGGCAGCAGCGTTGTGATGCCCGTAATCAGCGAGTCCACGCCCGCGCCGGTGATGGCCGAGCCGAAGAATATCGGATGCACCAGCGCCTGGCGAGTTTGAGTCGCCAGCTTTTTATGCAGACACTCCCACGATAAGGCGGACTCGTCGGTGATGTATTCCGCCAGCAGAGCCTCATCGCGCTCGGCTAGCAGTTCAATCAGCCGTACTACGGGTTGGGCACCGCCCCGGTCAATTTTGTTGATGAAGATGAGCGTGGGAATGCGCAGGCGTTGGAGCGCCCGCATTAGCACGCGGGTCTGGGGCTGCACACCTTCCACCGCCGAGATGACCAGCACCGCGCCGTCGAGCACGCTCAGCACCCGTTCCACCTCGGCGATAAAATCGGGGTGGCCGGGCGTGTCAATCAGGTTCACGGTGAGGTCATCAAGCACAAACGAGACGACGGCGGCTTTGATAGTGATGCCGCGCTGTCGTTCCAGTTCCAGCGAGTCGGTCTGGGTATTGCCCGCGTCCACGCTGCCCATGCGGCTGATGACGCCGGTGGTAAAGAGCAAGCGTTCGGTCAGGCTGGTTTTACCCGCATCCACATGGGCGAGGATGCCCAGGTTCACATAGCGCATAGGCTTGTAGATTCTCCTGATTGCAGACACACAAAAACCGCAGGCATGCCTGCGGTCGTTTGGAAGCGGCTACAGACATACGTCCACAGCCGCCAACGCAAAGCGGCCACGGAACCAACCATCCCGCAGCCGCCTGCACACACAACGGCCCCGGGGCGAAGACGCGCCCGAGGCCGCTTTAAGCTTTAATCTGGTCGCACGAAGAACATGGGTGGCTAGCGCAGATGCAGTTTAGCGCTGCACCAGGCCGTCATCCAGCGGAAGCACAACAGCTACAGCTTGCCGTGCTTCAGCGGGTCAACCGCGTTCCTCGTTCAACCAATCGAATTGTCGGTCACCAGGTGCGTTTACAGCATGCACTCACTCGCACGTGTGAGCTGCACAAAATTGTAAACTGTGGTTGCCATGGTGAGTCCTTTCTGTGAGTCCGTGTATCGCTTATGGCGAGTGTAGCACCCTTGCCTGGGGAAAGCAAGTAGGCCAAAAGGCGGAGATTCACGCGCCGAGCGCAAAGTGGTAGACGCGGTGGTGAAGGGGCTGGCGTTGCACACATGAAAAGAGATTAGCGCTGACGAGATTGGAAGCTTATCTCCAATCTCGTCAGCGCTAATCTCCCAATCTCCCAATCTCCGATCTCTAATCTCCGTTTCTACCGCAACTCCCACGCCGCGATCATCCCGTTCTCCACCGTGAAGATGTAGTTGGCGTTGCCGCTCCATCCGCTGGAGCGATACTGTCCCCGCAGCGTCACCTGGTTGCCGTCTACAGTGTAGGTTGGCGACTCGATGCGGCCCTACACCCCGAAGATGTCGCTCTGCAACCAGCCGTCAATCGCCTGGCCCTGCATCGGGTTGCTGCCGCCGTAGCTTACCTGGCCGGTGGGCGTAAACATCGCCCGCAGCCCTGGCTGGTCGCCCGCGTTGAGGGTGGCCACAAAGCGTTCAACCACGGCCTGGGCTTCGCTGGCGTTGGCGCTGGCGGCGGGAGCCGGGGCCGCCGTCGCTGCCGGAGCAGGCGCGGCGGTGGCTGCTGGAGCGGCAGGCGCGGCGGTTGGGGCGCTGGCCTGGGGCGCTGCGCCACAAGCACTGAGCAGGGCGGTGGCGGTCAGTCCGGCAATCGTCCAGATGGTGAATTTGGTGGTCAGGGCTTTCATTGTTTTGCTCCTTTTGTGTGTGCATTTGCATTACCTGAACCTACTCTACCGGATGCCCGTGAACGCAGCGCAACCCCAGCGTGAACACCCCGTGAACATGAGCTATTCACAGTTTCCACAGATATGTCGCCCCAAT
>JALONX010000319.1 GCA_025454695.1 Chloroflexaceae bacterium | reverse complement strand
ACGTTGCCAGCACGAACAAACTCCTAACGGCGAGTTAATAGTACACGCGGGGGAACGATTCGTCAAATCAGCTTATCACCGCCGAGCAAGCACATGTTTAACGCAGAGACGCGGAGGACACATGAAACGCAGAGACGCGGAGGTGCAGAGAAGCAGAGAATAAAAATGAAATTGGAGACTGAGCACCAAAGCGCCCAATCTCCAATCTCCCCATCCCTTTGCGTGCTCGGCGGATAAGTCTCTAGTCACCCGACGCTGCTTCGGTTGCTTCCGTTTTGCCCCCGGTGACGAAGCCGCTGCGGCGCTTTTCCTGGTCGGGGCGCACGCGCTGCACGTTCCAGGCCATCTTTGTCAGCTCCATCAGGCGGATGAGGTAGCCCGACACGTCAACCTGCCACCAGCGCAGGCCGTGAAAGGCCGAGCGGGGAAAGGCGTGGTGGTTGTTGTGCCAGCCCTCACCCCAGGCCAGCAGGCCCACAATGAAGTTGTTGCGGCTGGCGTCGGTGGTGTTGTAGTCGCGCTTGCCAAAGGTGTGGCACACCGAGTTGACGCTCCAGGTCACGTGGTGGGTGAAGAAGACCCGCACCAGGCCGCCCCAGAGCAGGCCGCTCCAACCGCCAATGGCGAAGGGAATGGCCAGGCTCAGCAGGAACCAGAGAAACCAGGTTTTGTCAACCCACACCACCACCGGGTCCTTCCTCAGCCATGCGCCATAGACATCCATGTTGGCGTCGTGGTTCTTGAACATCCAGCCCAGGTGTGCGTGCCAGAAGC
Source organism: Chloroflexaceae bacterium (assembly GCA_025454695.1). GTDB lineage: Bacteria > Chloroflexota > Chloroflexia > Chloroflexales > Chloroflexaceae > JALONX01. Next base: position 9,211 of record JALONX010000319.1, on the reverse strand, counting down.
CAGCCAGCGGGCTATGCGGATCGTCGTCCTCGTCGGAATGGGCGTGGTGGCGAATATGAGTCGCCGCCCACCAGATCGGGTTGCTTTCCAGGGCGGTGCAACCGCAGATAAGCCAGAAAGCCTTGATGACCGGGTGCGTTTCAAAGGCTCGGTGGGTGAGCAAGCGGTGGAAACCGACGGTAATGCCCAGGCCTGAAATGGCGAAAAAGACGAAGAATAGAATCAAATCGAGCGCGGTCACATACTGATTCCACAGCATTACCACCGCGTAGAGAAAGGCGATAAACGGCCCGATCACGACCGTCAGGATGATCGCTTTCTGCAAGGGCGTTTTTTCGATAACCGGCGGTGCAGTTGTAGCACGAGCCATGTGGTTCTCCTAAACCAGGGCCTGTGTTAAGTGAGGGGGCAACTCAGGCCAGCGTATGCCCACGCCCAGCATACCAGCAGCCCGGTTGCGGCGAAAGTGGCGCAGGTCTAGTCGTCCGTCACGTTCTTCGGTGGCAAAAACCAGCCCAGGGGTGACGGCGGAGGGATGTCTGGAGACATAGGTAGCGGCTAGCAATTCTCAGTTTGCAGTTTGCAGAGAACACAAAACGCAGAGGCGCAGAGATGCAGAGGCGCAGAGAGATTATAAGCTTCAACAAACTATTGACTCTACTGCTGCCAACTACTAACTGCCAACTGCTAACTGGCTACAAGCCTGCCTGCTGGGCGATGAGCGCGGCCTGGGTGCGGTCACGGGCGTCAAGTTTGGTAAGGATACTGCTGATGTGGTTTTTCACCGTGCCGATGCTGATGGCCAGGGCGTCGCTGATCTCCTGGTTGTTCTGGCCATGTGCCAGCAGCCGCATAATCTCCCGTTCACGCTCGGTGAGCAGGGCCAGCCGTTCCGCACTGGGGGCAGCCGGGGGGGGCGGGGCGGTGGGGGCGGGCGCAGCCGGGGTGGCTGGTTGGGCGTTGCGGCGGGCAAACTCCCGCAGCACCTGGGCCGTCACTTCGGGGTGGATGAGGGCGTTGCCAGCGGCGACGGTGCGCACCGCGTCGGCCAGTGCTTTGTGGTCTTCACCCTTCAGCAGGTAGCCCCGTGCGCCCGCTTCTAGCCCGGGAAACACGGTGGCATCGTCGCGAAAGGTGGTGAGGATGATCACGGCGGGGCGGGGGCCTGCGGCGCTGAGGCGGCGCGTCGCTTCTACCCCGTCCATGCCCGGCATCTGCACGTCCATCAGCACCACGTCGGGGTCGAGGGCGGCTACCTGGCGCAGGGCTTCGGCCCCGTCGCTGGCCTGGCCCACCACCTCAATGTCGGGCTTGCGGTTGAGCAGGCTTTGAATGCCGAGGCGAATCAGGGCCTGGTCATCCACAATCAGCACGCGGATTTTAGCGCTCATGAGCGGGCCGTTTCGGCAGGCAGGCGCAGGTGCAACTGAAAGCCACCCTGGGGCAGCGGCCCGGCGTCCATCATGCCGTGCAGCAGTTCGGCCCGTTCGCGTAGCCCCACCAGCCCGAAGCCGCCATCAATGCCCATGGCGGGCAGGCGGCGCGAAACTGGCGCTGCCTCACACGGCCGGCCATCGTCGCACACGGTGATGCTGACGCCGTCGGAGCCGCATGCCACCACCAGGCCAATTGTCTGGGCCTGCGTGGCGTATTTACAGGCATTGGTCAGCCCTTCCTGGGCCGCCCGGTAGATGGTGCAGGCGGCAGCGTCGCTGAGTCCTTCCAGCCCCCCGGCGATGTGTAGGCCCACATGGGCCGGGGTAAAGCTGCGGCACTGTTCCACCAGGTCGTGCAGGGCGGTGGGCAGGCTAGTGCCGGTGATAGTCAGTGTCGCATCGGCGGCGGTGATGAGGCTGCGCCATGTGATATGGAGCTGTTCGCGGGTGGTCACCAGCTGTGCCAGGGCTGCCTGGGGGTCGTCGGCGATGAGGTCTTCGACCAGTTGCAGGTTGAGGTTGATGAGCACCAGTTGGCCGCCCAGGTCGTCGTGAAATTCGCGGGCCAGCCGCGTCCGTTCAGTCAACACGGCCAGCTTGCGCACTGCGCCAACCTGCCGCTCAAGCTCGCTGGTAAGCTGGCTCAGGTGGTACAGGTTCTGCTCGTCCTGGCGGCGGCGCTGAAGCTGCGAGCGGGCCATCCAGAATAGCCCGGCCACAGCGGCACATGCTACGCCAAAGGCCAGCAGGCTGGTGGCAATGTCGTTTAGCGCGGGGAACCAGCGCAACACCACTGCGCCAATGCTGACATGCACCCCGGCCAGAAAGGCCACAATCTGGCCGATGGACGAGCGGGTGGCGAGTTGCCACATTACTAGCAGCAGGCCCAGCAGCAGGGGCAGGGTCTGGGTCAGCGCGGTGAGCTATGCGCTGGGTCAGCACAGAGGCCGCCACCAGCATGGAGCCAAAAATCAGGAAATTGAGGATCAGCCAGCCTGTTACTGGGTGCGTCAGCAGGATAAGCGGAAAGGCCAGGCCGACAAACAGCAGCGGCAGCAGCCATGTCAACACACGGCTGGTGCGGGTGGAGAAGAGCCAGTCGTCGGCGCTGAGGGCCATGGTTGGGGCCAGCGGCTGGGTGGTTTCTGGCTCGTCGTGGCGCAGGGTGGCAATCGCTGTGCGCACCTGTTCCATCATCGCCACGGCGGCGCTGCGAGTCTGGGCGACGGTGCCCTGGAAGCGGGCGAAATTGGTTTGGGCCTGGTTGATGGCGGCGTTGACCTGCTGTTCCACCTGGGTCAGGGCCGTATTCAAATCATTGGTAATTGTCTGGGCCAGGCGGCGGCGCTCTTCCAGGGCGGCCCGCTGCTGAATATCGCGCAGAGTGTGGGAAAGCGTGTCGTAGTGGCGCTGCAACTGGTTCGCCAGCTGTTGTACCTGTTCATAGCGGCGGTGCTGGCGAGCATAGATGATGGCGGCCAGCAGCACACAAAAGGCGGGAAAGGCCAGCACCAGGTTGCCCTGCACCCAGGCCACAAAGCTGGTGGAAAACACCAGCAGTGCCCCATTCCAGATAAACCAGACCAGTACGGAAAAGGGAATCCAGAGCCAGGCCCGAAAGAGATAGATCGCCTGAAGCACCACGCTGAGGTAGACGAAATCGAGCATGGCGGTGGGTTGCGCCGCCCAGGCCGCACTGGCCAGGCCGCACTGGCCAAACAGATAGAGCAGCTGCATCCAGCGCCGCAGCCGCCGCACTGGCACCAGGCAGAGCAGCAGCAGGTGCAGCCCACATATGGCCACCAACCCCCAGAAATTGGATGCTTCAGGGGCCAGTTGCTGGCTCCCGGCTTCCACTGCGCTCAAGGGCGTCGCCAGCAGGGTCAACAGCACAATCCCCTGCAAGAGCCAGGGGTAGGGCGCGGCGTGGGCAAACCAGTTGGCCAGTCGTTGGCGTCGTGTACTCATCGTGTATAGTGTAGCACAAAGCAGATACAGTGACTACGGGCTACCGCAACGCAGTGCGCTATAGACAATGTTTGCAGCTTCCAGGAACTGACGTACTCTGCTAAGCCAGAGTTGCACCAGCGTGGCTGTCCAATTGCACATTAGTTGCAAGTGTATCTGTGAAATTGTATAGCAAGTTCCTCGCCAGGATGCAAGCGGCGCGACGCCCTATGGACGCCGCGCCACTGCTGTGTTGAAACGGGGTGTGCGTTGTCATGCCGTCCACAACGTCCCAGTTGATGGTGCTTTTTCCATCGTTGGTGAAGATTTCTCCACTGGCAAGATTGTGGGCGAGTACCCCACGCTTTCCTCGGTGTGGGCTGACAAGAGCGTCATGACGGTATCAGGTTCGCTTATGTGCCTACAAACCCGATGATGCAGATTCCTGGTGGCTCACACCGCCCCGATAGACGCTGTGAATGAGGGCCAGATCCGGGGGAATATCGGCAGGCCGGGGGTGCTGTTCGCGGTTGCGCTGCAAGAGTTGGCCCAGGCGCGGGTCAATCTTGCCGTCAAGCAGCAGCTGCTGCACGCTGCTGTTCTGCTCCAACCCCGCAATCAGGGCGGTTCGGCCCTCAATGCCAATTCCATTGCTCCGCAGATCGATGCGACGAAGCACGCTGTTCTGGCGTAGCGCCGCACCAATGGCCGCCGCGCCTGCATTGCCCAGGGCATTGCTGCGCGCCCCCAGCACCATAGTTGATGGGCTGTAGCCAAGCTCGAGCCTGGCAAGTGCGGGGTGCTGGGCAAGGGACTCGGCCAGGGCTGCGCCACCACGGGCCGTGATGCCATTGCTCGCCAGGCCCAGCTCTACCAGGGTCTGGTTGCGCTTCAGGGCTGCGGCCAGGCTTTCTGCTCCAGCATCGCCCAGGTTGTTGACATTCAGCAGCAGCGCCTTGATGGTGGGGTTGGTTTCCAGCAGCTCCGCTAGCCGTCGGGCCGCCGTCGCATCGAGCTGGTTGCCGCCAAGGTAGAGCCGTTCCACCGTGCGATTGTGGTGCAGCAGCGCATCGAGAACGGCATGCAGCCCGACACTTTCCAGCTGCGTGTTCACCAGGTCAAGGGTGCGGATGGTGCGGTTGCGGCGCAGCATGGCCGCCACGGCCTGGCCACCTGCTGGGCCAAGGGGATTGCGTTTGAGCCACAAGCCCTGGATGGTTTGATTCTGTTCCAGGGCTGCTGCCAGTGCCGTTGCCCCGCTGGCCGTAATCTGGTTGCAGCCAAGGTAGAGCACCGTGAGTCCGTTGTTGTGCTGCACCGCGTCGGCCACGCTGGCAGCACCCACATCGCCAATCCCATCGGTGCCGAGCATGATGCTGGTGATATGGCTGTTTTGCCCCAGGGCATCAAGCACCATGCGGCAGCCCACCGGGCCAAGGTTCTGCTTGCACAGGTCAAGGCGTCCGTCGGGCATCACCGTGCCACGGGGAAAGGCGGTTTGCTCCGCCACAGGCACATTGGCCCGCAGGTGGGCCAGCAGCGGCGCAAGCTCGGCCAGCACCGCCGGGCCAGGCTCAACCACTTCGTGTATCGGGCAGTGCAACGGGTCAGACATAACTACCTCTCGCCAAGGAAAGCTCCATAATCTCTCGCAAAGCCGCAAAGCTCGCCAGGGAAAGCCAAATAATCTCTCGCAAAGCCGCAAAGCTCGCTAAGGTTTTCAGACGAACGTGCTGTTGCGATCCCTTTGCGACTTTGCGGCTTTGCAAGAGCCAAAAAAATCATTCATCAGCACTAGGCACTACGGGTGCGCGAAGCAAGAACTCACACGATCACTTTGTGCCTTTGTGCTTTTGTGAGAGCCACTTTTTACCATGGGAAGGGCCGATAATCCTTCAGAAAATGGCCGAAGGGCGGCGTTTCCGGCTCGTTGAGTCCACGGGCAATCGGGTCGTAGATACGGGCCGCCCCGTCCACCGGGTCAAGCGGGGAAAAAAAGCCACGCTTCAGTTGGGCACGCACCCGCCGCCCGTAGGGGTTCTCGTCGGTGATCCAGCCCGTATCCACGCTGTTCATATAAATATCGTCGCGGGCGTAATCGGCGGCGGCGGTGCGGGTGAGCATGTTGAGGGCGGCCTTGGCCATGTTGGTGTGGGGGTGAAACACGGTTTTGCTCGTCCGGCTAAACTGCCCTTCCATCGCCGAGACATTGACCACAAAGCGGCGTGGAAAGGGCGACCGCAGCAGCAGCGGCTTGAGCTGGCCGGTGAGGATAAAGGGCGCGACGGCGTTGACCAGTTGCACTTCGAGCAGTTCAACCGTGCTGACCTCGCCCAACCGCAGCACCCAGCTGTTGTGGGGCCGCATGTCTAGCTGCTGGCCGTCGTTATCCAACAGCGCCGGTGGGAAGTAGGCACTTACGTCGGGTAGATGGCCGCGGTAGTGGGGCATGGCCTCAAGGAGCGCCATTGGCCCATGGTGCGGCGCGGCCAGCAACGCCTGCGCCTGGGCTGGCAGCGACTCGTGCAGGGCCTGCTCGCCCGCAATCAGACCCTGGTAAAATTCCAGCGGGCGCTTGATGGTCTGGGCCGCATTGTTGATCAGAATGTCAAGCTGGGCTTCGGTGTGTAGCAACTGCTGAGCAAAGACCTCAACTGAGGAAATGTGGCGCAGATCCAGGCCGTAGATGCAGAGTCGCTCGCTCCAGCTGCTGAAATCGGACTCGCTGGCAAAGCGCCGGGCCGCATCTGCCGGAAAGCGCGTGGTCACCAGCACCCGTGCCCCGTCGCGCAGCAGGCGCAGCGCCACATGGTAGCCAATCTTGATGCGCCCACCGGTGATGAGGGCGACCCGCCCGTGCAGGTCGGCTCGCTGGTTCCGTTTCGCCTCCTGGTGGTTGGCGCAGGCCGGGCAGAGCATGTGATACAAGTGGTGCAGCTGGCGGTAGGGCTGTTTGCAGCTGTAGCAGCGGTGGCCCCGGTAGAGCTGGGTGCGGCGCGGGCCAGCGGTTTCGGGTAGTGCTGGTGACTGTGGCAGCTGCTGGCGCACAATAGTTGTGGACTCGCGGGCCTGCCGATCCTCGTGGCCACGCCGCAGCTGGGCGGCGCGGCGCTGGCCCTTTTTGCCGATCTTGTGAATTTTCGCCACCAGGCTTTTGAAGCGCTCGTGCTCTTGCATCATCGCCGGGTCATCAGCAATCTGTTGCAGCACCCGCAGGCAAACTTCAAGCTCGTTTTGCGTGAAATCCATGATCACCACCCTGGCACAACGGCAACGACAGAGGGAGCCGGAAGGACTCGAACCTTCACCCTCGGCATATGAGTGTCCGCGTTCTTCCCTTGAACTACGGCTCCCGTAGGGAAGGGGACGTGCGGGACTCGAACCCACACCCTTTCACTTGACGATGAACGCTCTTCCTTTGAGCTACCGCCCCCGCAGATTATTCAACTTTAGATGTTAGATTGGCGATTTTGGATTACTCGCAGGCGCAGGAAACACTGGCCGCTACCGCCAACCAAAACAGCCCCTGGCATGCGCCCACAGCCCGGTGCAGCGGGCGCAGTATAGCATAGGTGGGGCAAAGGCTAGATGGAGATGTGTGACTATGTGATTTAGACACGCCGCTTCCCAATGTGCTGGTGCTACTACACCACCCCGACACTGATGCCACGCTTCAGCTGACTCCGCTGCTGCAACAGCGCTATTGCAATGCCCGCTACGACTTGCAGGTAGACTACACATAACGCGAGAATAGGCGGGTGTTTATGCAACCTCCGGCGCTAGGAAAAATGTAGAAGGAAGAAGCAGAATGCGTGCGGAATAGTGCGCATCGCTTGACAACACGCATTCGAGCTATTACTATAAATAGTAATCACGATCAGGCGAATACGATGAGCGTGTTTCTATAAGTTTCTCATCTTAAGAAAAAAACTTCTTATGTACTCAATTTTTATCACCCTCTTGTCTCTTGTGTTATTGGTTGACTGCATGCTCCTTATTCTCCTTGTCATTCAAAACTATCGTGTTCATGATAAGCAGTCAGTCAAATCTAAAGATATTAATACGAGATATCAGATTTACATAAATGTGCGTAATAACCTTACATCAAGTTTAAAAATATTTGATACAATTCCTAATTCGTCAACGTTCTTCAATACTTATAGTCAGGCAGTAAAAGACCTTCAATTATTAACTAACCTTCTTCAAGATGTTAAAAAACAAGTAACAACTCTCAGTTGCTTGCATACCTATACCAATCATATTTCAGATATATGGCGACTTCAAATGAACCTCTTTTATTCTATACGTAACACAGTTAAAATTAGCAGAATTTATTTTCAACTATTCCGCAAAATAGAATCATTGCAAAAAAGTATTAAGTATAATATTAAACAACTGGAGGGTAGTGCAAATATCCTTAAGCAGAGATTTGTAAATCTGCAAAAAGACGTATCACAACGGAGGAGAGAAATACAATCAGAGCAAGCAAGAGGTATTAAAGTACAAGATTGGGATCGGTTGCTTTTGGGAGTCGAGCCTCAAGTAAAAATGGGAATTGATCGATTAGAACGATATCCATCTCTCAACGTGATTATGGACGTGGAAAATTTATATAAAAAATGCAAAAATATTATTGATCACCTAACCAAAGAGATACACATCTGGCAACAGGACTACTCTAAGCTTACTCGAGAAATATATAATATTGAACACGATAAAATAATTAACACGCAAAGCCTATTGCATTTCGGGGCGCTTGGAAAGGCGTTGAGTAGCCGTTTAGAAGGGTTAAAGGCGGATGCCTATCATCATATCGTCTATCGTCACATTCAGGAGGTGGAGTCGGTAATCGCAAGCGGGAAGGGGGTTATTACTGTCGGTTATCAACTATTACAAACGAAAGAGGAGATGTCTGCAAAAAGCCCTGCATTTCTTGGGAACACACATGCTGTGCAGAAAGCAGGTTTAGAGCAGCAATTTTTTAGGCTCCTTGATCAAAATCTCTCCAGTATCGACAACACGGTTATCGAGGGTATTCGCCAAGAACTCCTCACGATCTCAAATCAACTTCAAGCAGTCTACCGTGCTCATTATGTGGAACTCAAGGGATTTCAGGAAAATGCAAGACAATTACACAGTCAACTTTCTGTTTTGTATAATAATATTGTAGGGGTGGCCTACTTTTCGCAGGAACCTAGTATACAGGAAGCATCTAGTTATCTGCAAACCATGCACACAAATTTTGAGAGTCCAGACTCTCTAGAAGAATGGATTAAACAAGCCCAAGGCTCCATTAAGCACCTTAACGACATAAAGGGCGAGATCGAAAACTTATTGTATGATATTCAAAGTTCAAAGCAAGAGCTTTCTACGGCTGTTAAAAGAATGACTACAAGAACCCACAGATGGGGGTTTATACCTGATTACACGAATTCCATCCACCAACAAGATCAAGACTTCCAGCGACATCTACAACAGCAGCAAACACTACCTAATTTCAGAAATGTTCATCGTCAATTTAAGGCCAATCTTCAAGATACTAGGAAAAACATTGAAGATCATGAACGTCAAGCCGAAGTACAAGATGGTCTAAATGAGCAAGCACGGCAAGAAATACACAATTTAATAAATAGGGAATGGCCACCAGAAACACACCACGAGGCAAAAAGAGCGCTAGAGGACATTTCACGACGATTCGAAGGGCTTGTAAATGAGTATAATATTGAACGATTAAGGCAAAAGCGTAGTGCATTGCATGAAGAATTGCAAAATGTAATATTTCAATACAAGTAAATTTTTTGATTATCAAGTTAGAAAATTAGCGCTTG
>JALONX010000318.1 GCA_025454695.1 Chloroflexaceae bacterium | reverse complement strand
GTACTACCCGAAAAAGAGGTGATCATCGTCCGCCTCGGCTCCAAACAAGGAGCCGTCCACTGGCCTGGCTGGTGTTATCGCTGGCGAGACCGCTATCTGTACCGTTGGCAAAGAAGGTGTTGGGCTGACCTACCGAGGCTACGACATCTACGACCTGGCCGAGCAGGCCACCTTTGAAGAAGTGGCGTACCTGCTGGTGTATGGCAAGCTGCCCACCAGCCGTGAACTGGCCCGCTACAAAGAGCATCTCGGTGAGATGCGTGATATTCCCCAGGCCCTGAAGGATGTGCTGGAACGCATTCCTGCCAGTGCCAACCCCATGGACGTGATGCGTACTGGCTGCTCCATGCTGGGTGCGCTGGAGCCGGAAGACCAGTTCCACGACGAGAAGTATGTAGCCGACCGGCTGATGGCGGCCTTCCCTTCGATTATGCTCTACTGGTACCACTATGCCCACCACGGGCGGCGGATTGACACCCAGACCGACGAAGACAGCCTGGCTGGTCACTTTCTGCACCTGTTGCATGGCAAAAAGCCGGACGAGTTGTTGCGCCGCTGCACCGATGTCTCGCTCATTCTCTACGCCGAACACGAGTTTAACGCTTCTACCTTCGTCGCCCGCGTCACCGTCTCCACCCGCTCCGACATCTACTCCTCCGTCACCTCGGCCATTGGCGCGCTGAAGGGGCCGCTGCATGGTGGAGCCAACGAGGCGGCCATGCTGCTCATCCAGAAGTTTAACTCGCCGGACGAGGCCGAGAAAGGCGTCATGGAGCTGCTGGCCCGCAAAGAGTTGATTATGGGCTTCGGCCACCGTGTGTACAAAAAGGAAGACCCGCGCTCGGTGGTGATCCAGAAGTGGGCCAAAGACCTCTGCCAGCATAACGACACTATGAACCTCTACAACACGGCCCTGCGGATTGACGAGGTGGTGCGGCGCGAAAAGAAAATGTTTACTAATTTGGACTTCTACTCTGCTGTGGCCTACCGCGAGTGTGGCATTCCGATTGAACTCTTCACCCCGCTCTTTGTGGTGTCGCGCACCAGCGGCTGGACGGCCCACATCCTGGAGCAGCGCCACAACAACAAGCTTATTCGCCCCAGCGCTGACTACACCGGCCCCGAGCCACGGGCATATCTGCCGTTGAGCGACCGGGGGTAATGTTTATCCGCAGATTACACAGATTACGCAGATGAGCCGATTTCAAATCTGCGTAATCTGCGTAATCTGTGGATGGTAGATTGTAGACCCTGCTCCGCGTCCTCCGCGGTAAAAACCGATTGACAACGGGGTAAAAACATATATCCTTGGCGTCGTTGTGACGATTGCTTGTTTGTAACAAAGGAGTTTCATCATGGGTGGCGGTGCTTACGATTTGAACCAGCGGCCTGAGCCGGACAAAGTTCTTGTTGATATTGCTGATTACGTTGAAAATTACAAGATTGAAAGCGACCTGGCCTACAGCACGGCCCGCTATATGCTGATGGACTCGCTGGCGTCAGCCTTTATTGGCCTGCGCTTTCCCGAATGTCTGAAGCTGCTTGGGCCGGTGGTGCCGGGGACGGTGGTGCCTAATGGTGCTCGTGTACCAGGCACCTCGTTTGTGCTTGATCCGATCCAGGCTGCGTTCAACATTGGTACCATCATCCGATGGGTTGACATAAATGACACCTGGCTTGCAGCTGAGTGGGGCCATCCATCAGATAACCTTGGCGCAATTCTGGCCTGCGCCGACTATGTGAGCCGCACGCGGGTGGCCGAGGGCAAAGCCCCGCTGACCATGCGCGACGTGCTGACGGCGGCGATCAAGGCCCACGAGATTCAGGGCATTTTCGCGTTGGAGAACAGCTTCAACCGGGTGGGGATTGACCATGTGATTCTGGTGAAGGTCGCCTCTACTGCCGTGGCCACGCAGCTGCTCGGCGGCACCCGCGACGACATCATCAACGCCCTTTCTAACGCATGGGTGGATGGCCAGGCCATGCGCACCTACCGCCACGCCCCCAACACCGGCTCGCGCAAATCGTGGGCCGCTGGCGATGCAACCAGCCGGGCGGTGCGGCTGGCCATGCTGGTGCTGAAGGGCGAGATGGGCTACCCCAGTGTGCTGACCGCGCCGAAGTGGGGCTTCTACGACGTGCTGTTTAAGGGTAACCAGTTCAAGTTCCAGCGGCCCTTCGGCTCCTATGTGATGGAGAATGTGCTGTTCAAAATCTCCTACCCGGCGGAGTTCCACGCCCAGACGGCGGTTGAGTGCGCCATGGCTCTCCACAGCCAGGTGAAGGATAAGATTGACCAGATCGAGCGGATTGAGCTGACCACCCACGAGTCGGCCATTCGCATCATCAGCAAGAGCGGCCCGCTCTACAACTATGCCGACCGCGACCACTGCTTGCAGTACATGGTGGCCGTGCCACTGATCTTCGGGCGGCTCATCGCCGAGGACTACGAGGACAAAGTGGCCGCCGACCCCCGCATTGACGCCCTGCGCGACAAGATGGTGGTGACGGAAGATACCCAGTGGAGCAAGGACTACCACGACCCGGAGAAGCGCTCCATCGCCAACGCAGTGCAGGTCTTCTTCAAAGATGGCAGTTCCACCGAGCGCGTCGCCGTGGAGTACCCGATTGGCCACCGCCGCCGCCGAGCCGATGGCCTGCCGCTGCTGGAAGCCAAATTCGCCGACGCAGTGGCGACGCGCTTCCCGGCCCGTCAGGTCAAGGCCCTTTCCGCTGTGCTGAGCGACCAGGCCAGGCTGGAAGCCATGCCGGTGCAGGAGTTTATGGCGATGCTGGTGATTTAGCGATTAGAATTAGAGATTGTGTTTGTGTGAAACGCGAAGCGTGAAACGTGTCCTCTCAATGGCACGTTTCACGTTTTGCGTTTCATGTTTCACGCTTTACTGCTCTGTACACAACGCTCCACATCGCAGACCGTTGTCACCCCGACCGCAGGGAGGGGTCTTCAGCGCAACGCACTGCCGATCCCGCATGCCATTCAGCACGCCACGAAGTGCATAAACGATGCATACAGAGCATTTCCGCTGTACGTTTCGCTGTACACTTCACGTGTTACGGCAGAAAGCTGATACTTTCCTGAAACGGGGAACGATTGCTCCATCTCATCCGTCCTACTCTGTAGCAAACCTGTTACAGCGTGGTAGTATGATGCTGCAACAGGTTCAAATAAAAGCTTCATCGCCAACCAGACCGGAGCATTCATGAAACGCTACAGATTCCTCTCGCTCGCCCTCATCTGCGTCGTTATTCTTAGTGCATGTAGTTTTGGTGCCGCCCCTGGCCCGGCCCCCACGCCCGGTGCTGGCCCTGGCCAGCCTTCGGGTACTGTGGTCGTCGGCTTTGCCGCTGGCGAATGGGAACGGCAGATTTACGAGCCGTTGATCGAGCAGTTTAACCAGGAGAACCCAGGCATTCAAGTGGTGTTTGTTCCCTCTGATGAGATGAACAGTACGCCGATCAATAGCCCCAGCGAATTCACCCGTCGCCTGATGAGCATGGCCGACACGGCAGCTATCTACAATATTACTGCAGAGGATATTGCCAATGGCTATTTCTATAATCTGACTGACCTGATGGCAGCAGATGCCAGCTTTAACCGCGACGACTTTTATCTTACCGCGATCAGCGCTACAAGCAAGGATGGGGCGGTGTATGGGCTGCCCCGTTCGCTGATGGTGCCCACTATCAGGTATAACAAAGACCTTTGGGCCGCCCGTGGCCTGCCCGCCCCCGACCCCAATCTGAATTGGGCGGATTTGCTTGCCTATGCCGAGCAGATTGCCAGCAAGCAGGGCAATACGGTTGAAACCTATGGCCTAATTGATGGCAGCGCTGGCATGCTGGCCTTTTTTGGTCAACTTCAGGCGAATGGTTCCACGATTTTTACGACATCGCCCGACGAAGCCCGCATGGATGACCCCAAGATCCAGGCGGCCCTGGAGCGCATGCTCACCCTGATCGACTCGGGTGCAGTGTATGGCAAAACAGAGGCATCTATGCCCCGGCCTGCCGCTGCGGCAAGCGAACCGGCTGTACCGGGCGAAATCACCGAACTGGTTGCGAGCGGGCGTGTGGGCTTGTGGATGGACATGGGCACCTTTGTTGATCCCTCAGCCCCCAAGCCAGCCTACACCACTGGCGTGTTGCCGCTCCCTGAGATGGGCCTGCCCTATTCCAACGTGGGCAATGTGGCGGTGATGAGCAGTGGCACGCAGCACCCCCAGGAAGCTTGGCGCTGGCTGGAATTTTTGAGCCGCCAGTGGCCGAGCAACGGCGGTGATCCTTCCATCACAAACATTCCCGCCCGCAAATCGGTTGCCGAAAGCAGTGGCTTCTGGGCCGCTCTTGATGCCGACACCAGAGTGGCGGTGGAGGCCGGGCTGAGTCGGGACGTTGCGCCCATTTCAATGGCTGCCTTTGGCCAGGTAAGTGTGTTTGAGCCGCTGAGTCTGGTGTTTAGCAAAGTCGTGCAGGAAAAGACGCCGATCAACGACGCGATTCAGGAAGCGCAGAATCGACTCGACGAGCTGGTAGCGCAGGTGCAGCTCACCCCCGTGCCAACACCAGACACGAGCCCGATCGTGGTGGCAACGCCGGTGGTGATTGCGGTTAATCCTAATGCCACGCGCATTTCCTTTATTGCCTATGGCAGCGACACCACGGCGGCCCGGCGGATCGCCCGTAATTTCAACAGCCAGAACCCGGACGTGTTTGTGGAAATCAAGGAACCAGATTACAGCAGTAACCAGCCCATCACACTGGCTAGCATTGCGGCAACCACCGACTGCTTTTCGTGGTATGGCCCACCCACCACCACCGAGATGACGGCCACGCTCGACCTGCAACCGCTGTTGGATGCTGACGCCAGCTTCAACCGTGACGATATTCCGCCCGCGCTGATGGATGCCTATCGCCAGGGCAACATGCTGTCGGGGCTGCCCTTTGCCTACATGCCGCGCCTGCTGATCTACAACAAGAACCTGTTTGAGTCGGCCAATGTGGCCCCACCCCAGGCGGATTGGTCAATGGTTGACATGATCGCAGCAGCCCAGCAGCTTGCGCAGGGCAGTGGTAACCAGCAGCAATATGGCTATGTTTCCACCGTCGGTGTGGGGGGCGATGTGCCCTTCTTTTTGCAGCAGGCCGGGGTGCGGGCCATTCGCGGTAGCGGCGACGACGTGGCCCCCAACTACACCGATCCAGCGCTGCGCGAGGCGCTGGCCCAGTATATAGACCTGCTTCGCAAAGCCTCGCCCTATAAGCAATTGCTTGGCTATAGCACCGCACCGATGGACGTTGATAGCTGGCAGTTTATCAACGAAGGGCGTGCCGCCATGTGGTTCGATTTTGGCTTCTACCCGAGCAGCCCTGAAGAGCCGTGGCAACGGGCCTTCGCTCCGCCGCCCGTGGGGCCAGATGGCACCATCAATCCCGGCGACTTGAACGTGCGCGGGTTACATATTTCCGCCACTTCCGAACACGCCAACGCGTGCTGGCAATGGCTCACCTTTATGAGCAGCGACGTGAGCAACCTCAGTGGCAGCCTGCCCGCCCGCCTTTCCGTAGCCGACTCAGCGGAGTTCCAGGCCCAGGCGCAGCCAGGCCAGATGGAGATGATCACTGCCTTCCGCCCGCTGCTTGCCCGCACAGCCACAAATACAAACCCTGGCAATGTGCTTTTTGAAGGCAATCTGGACACCTTTTGGTTCTTCCGAGCGATTGACCGAGCTTTCCAGGGCGGCGATCTGGAAAAAGAGCTAGCCGAGGCCCAGAAATTCACCGAGGAGTTTCTGACATGCGCCCGAGGCAAGGATGCCAAACTCTACGAATGTGCGAAGCAGGTTGACCCGACCTACGAGGGTTTTAACCAGCCGCCGCCGCCTGGAAGCGAGCAACCACGGGGCTAGCACGTTTTGCCACAGAGGCCACAGAGGGCACAGAGAGTAGATAGCACCAGCAGAAACCTCCGTGTCCTCTGTGTTCTCTGTGGCAAAGATATAAAAATATGACTACACAACCGTTTATTGCCATCAACAGTGTGACGCGCTCGTTCAGCCTGAATGGACGGGAAGTGCATGCCCTGCGCGGGGTTGATTTGCAGGTTGCGGCTGGCTCGTTTGTGGTGCTGATGGGGCCAAGCGGCAGCGGCAAAACTACCCTGCTCAACCTCATCGGCGGGCTAGACCAGCCCAGCAGCGGCAGTGTGACGGTGGGAGGGCAGCGGCTCGACCAGCTTGGCGGGGCCGCCCTGGCCGCTCAGCGGCGCACCATCGGCTTTATCTTCCAGAGCTTTGCCCTGATCCCGACGGCCTCGGCCTACGAGAATGTGGAACTGGGGCTGCGGGTGGCGGGCCATGTGCCCCGCAAGGAGTGGGACACCCGCATTCGGCGCTGCGTGGCGGCAGTGGGGCTAAGCGCCTGGATTGACCACCGCCCCTACGAACTGAGCGGCGGGCAGCAGCAGCGGGTGGCCATTGCGCGGGCGCTGGCAGTGCGCCCAAAGCTCATGCTCGCCGACGAACCAACCGGCGACCTGGACAGCAGCACTGGTGAGCAGGTGCTGAGTCTGCTGCGCGACCTGGTAGACCAGCAGGGGCTGACGCTGGTGCTGGCCACTCACGACCCCATGGCCGCCGAGTTTGCCACTCATCGCTACAATTTGCGGGATGGGAAGATTCTCCAGGAATAAAAGAAATAGGATTTGAAACGTGAAACGTAGCTATTGGCACGTTTCACGTGTTAGGGTACACGGTTGAAGCTTGTTAGTTTAATCTCGCGGCTCCAACAACCGCGCCCGCTCCTTCTGCCGCCGCAGCTTCACCGCCATAGATTTTGC
>JALONX010000317.1 GCA_025454695.1 Chloroflexaceae bacterium | reverse complement strand
CTCAGCACTCAGCACTGTGTTCACTCAGCACTGTGTTCACTCAGCACTGTGTTCACTCAGCACTCAGCACTGTGTTCACTCAGCACTCAGCACTGTGTTCACTCAGCACTCAGTACTCAGGACTTTGAAGCACTCTATTCACTCATACCTCATACTTCATACCTCATAATTTGCATATGGTGATTGGTGTTTGTACATTTGCCTTGCAGATTCCCGAATCTGCCTCTTTGAAGGACAAACGGCGGATTGTAAAGTCGGTGATCGCCCGTGTGCGCAACCAGTTTAATGTGGCTATTGCCGAGGTGGACGACCACGACCTGTGGCAGCGGGCGACGTTGGGGATGGCCTGCGTTTCTACCAGCCAGGGCCATGCCCACAGCCAACTCGAAAACGTCATGCGCTTTATCGAAGAGCAGCGCCCCGACGTGCCGCTGATGGGCTATGAGATTGAAATGCTCTAGAAGGCTGAAGGCCAAAGGATGAAGGCTGAAGGAGGCATTGCTTCTCTATGCTGTTGTTACTCAATCATTCGGTAACTGATGTGCTGTTGAAGAGCCGTCAAGTACACACGTTGTTCCCGAACGATGCAGGAGACTCCCCAGTTCGATGTTGTTTTCATCCTTCATCCTTCATCCTTCATCCTTTCCATGTCTGACCTCCTCCCCTTCCCGCTGCTGGCCATTGTGGGGCAGCCCGAACTGAAAACGGCCCTGATTCTGGGGCTGATCAACCCGCAGATTGGCGGCGTGCTGCTAAGCGGCCCCTATGGCGTGGGCAAAACCACGGCGGTGCGCAGCCTGGCCGACATTATGCCCCTGGTGGTACATGAAAGCAGCGACGCCGAGGGCAAACCCCAGACTATTAATGAGCCGATGCGGATTGTGGAACTGCCGCTGAACGCCCGGCTAGACGATGTGGTGGGCGGGGTGAACGAGCGGGTGGCCCTGGAGCAGAACCGGGTGCTGCTGGAGCCGGGCATTCTCGCCACGGCCCACGGTAACCTGCTCTATGTGGATGAGATTAACCTGCTGGATGCGCGGGTGGTGGATGCGATTCTCGATGCGGCGGCCCAGGGGCGCACGCTGGTGCGGCGCGGCCCGATGAGCAGGCTGTTCCCTTCGGCCTTTGTGCTGGTTGGTTCGATGAACCCGGAGGAGGGCACGCTGCGCCCGCAGATTATGGATCGCTTCGGGCTGCGGGTCTGGGTTGCCCCATTGAGCGATGCCCGCCAGCGGTTGGAGGTCTACCGCCGCCACCAGCAGTTCCGCAACGATCCAGCCCTGTTTCGCAGCGCCTACGCCGAGCAAACCGCCGCGCTGCGCGATGAGGTCGCCGCCGCCCGCGAGATTCTGCCCCATGTCACCATTCCCGCCCCGGTTGAGCAGTTGGCCCTGTCGCTGGTGCAGGCCTTGCAGGTGCCCTCGCACCGGGCCGAAATTGCCCTGCTGGAAGGGGCCAGGGCCAGGGCCGCCGCCGACTTCCGCAGTGAAGTGAGCGCCGACGATATTCAGCGGATTGCGCCGCTGGCCCTGCGCCAGCGCCACAGCGCCCAGCTTGCCGCCTACGCCGCTCAGGTGGAGGCCGAAAACAGCAACATCAGCGCCGCCCTGGCCCAACTTGCCCCGCCCAGCCCCGCCGCCCCCACTGCCCCCCGCAAAGGCCGCCGCAGCAAAATCCGCGATGTGGAGCAACCATTCACCGCCGAGAACGCCGAGAATGCAAAGAACCTGAAGTGATCCGCGAAGGACGCGAAGGACGCGAAGCTGTTATAATTTGTGAAACATGAAGCGTGAAGCGTGATGCGTGATGCGTGAAACGTGATGCGTACTGCGTACTGCGTAAGACGTGAAATGTGAAATGTGAAATGTAATGCGTGAAGCGTGAAGCGTGAAACGTGAAACGTACTGCGTACTGCGTAATTCTTGATGCGTAAATACAGTGCTGAGTGCTGAGTAATCTACAATTTCTCTGCGTCTCTGCGTCTTTGCGCCTCTGCGTTTCTGTTCGGTAATCGTCACTCGTTACTTCTCATCACCAGCACGGGAGGAAACCGATGACTCCAATGCCCCCCGACCTGGCCGACCTGACAAAGGCTCGTCACGATCTCTCCTTTTTGATGCACTGCTTCCGCGAAGTGCTGGAAGAGTTGGGCGAGCACGACCTGGCCCAGCACTTGCCCTGGCTTGGCCCCGCACCCGCCGATGGTCTGGCCCTGCCCGAGCGCACCGCCCAGACCTACTCCATCGCGTTTCAGTTGCTAAACATGGCCGAGGAGAACGCCGCAGCTCAGCACCGCCGCCACATGGAGGCCCGCCACGGCATGGCCTTCGAGACCGGGCTGTGGGGCCAGACGCTGCAACGGCTGAAGCAGGCCGAGCTGAGTCCGCAGCAGATCGCCGCGTCGCTGGCCAGCATGCGGGTGGAGCCGGTGCTGACGGCCCACCCCACCGAGGCCAAGCGGGCCACTGTGCTGGAGCAGCACCGAGCGCTCTACCTGCTGCTGGTGAAGCGGGAAAACCAGATGTGGACGCCAGCCGAGCAGCAGGCCATTCGTGACGAGATGAAGCTGGTGCTGGAACGGCTCTGGCGCACCGGCGAGATTTTTCTGGCCAAGCCCGATGTGGCCTCGGAGCTGCGCAACGTGCTGCACTACCTGCGCAACGTCTTTCCCGACGTGCTGCCCATGCTCGATCGGCGGCTGGCCAACGCCTGGCTCGCTGCTGGCTTCGACCCCGCGCTGCTGGCCGAGGCCCAGACCTTGCCGCGCCTGAGCTTTGGTGACTGGGTGGGCGGCGACCGCGACGGCCACCCCCTGGTGACGGCGGCGGTGACGCGGGGTACCCTGCATGAATTGCGGCTCAATGCCCTGCTGCTGATGCAGCGTCAGCTCACCACCCTGGCCGCCCGGCTCAGTCTCTCCGACCGCTTGCAAACGGTGCCCGCCGCCCTGGCCGAACATGTTGCTAACACTGCCGCCACGCTCGGCGAGCGGGGAACGCGGGCCTTGGGGCGCAACCCGGAGGAGCCGTGGCGACAGCTGGTGAACCTGATGCTGGAGCGGCTGCCGCTGAACCCCGACGGCACCGAGTTGCGTTTTATCCCTGACAGCAGCGGCTACTACCGCAGCCCCGACGAGCTACGCCGCGACTTGCAGCTGCTCCACGAGGCGCTGCTGGCGGTGGGGGCTGGCCGCATGGCTGCCGGTGAGGTGCAGCCGATCATCAGGCTGGTGCAGACCTTTGGCTTCCACATGGCGGCGCTGGATGTGCGCCAGAACAGCCGCTTCCACGACCTGGCTGTGGCCCAACTGCTGGCCGCCGCCGGGCTTGATGGGTCGAACTACGCCGAATGGGACGAGACGCACCGCCTGGAGCTACTGAACCGGGAACTGGCCTCGCCCCGGCCCTTCTGCCGCCCGGAGATGGCGGCTGGCCCCGAGGCCGATGCCACGCTGAGCTGCCACCGGGTGCTGGTAGACTACATCAACCACTACGGCGCGGGCGGGCTGGGGGCGCTGATTGTGAGTATGACCCGCAGCCTGGCCGACCTGCTGGCGGTCTACATGCTGGCCCGCGAAACCGGCCTGGCCTTCAACAGCGCCGAGGGCCTGGTGTGCCGCATGCCGGTAGTGCCGCTGTTTGAAACGATTGAGGATTTGCAGCGCAGCCCGGCCATTCTGGCCGCCTTTCTCGACCACCCGCTGACGCAACGCAGCCTCGCGTACCAGCGCCAGCAGCGCGGTGAGTCTGAACTGGTGCAACAGGTGATGGTGGGCTATAGCGACAGCAACAAAGACGGCGGCATTTTCGCTAGCCTGTGGAGTCTCTACCGCGCTCAGGAGGCCCTGGCGGCGGTAGGGGCCGAGCGGGGCGTGCGGATTCGCTTTTTCCACGGGCGGGGCGGCACCATCAGCCGGGGAGCCGGGCCAACCCACCGCTTTCTCAGCGCCTTGCCGCCCGGCAGCCTCAAGGGCGATTTGCGCATGACGGAGCAGGGCGAAACCGTTTCACAAAAGTATGCTAACCTGATTAGCGCCGTGTATAACCTGGAACTGCTACAGGCCGGTGTGGCCGAGGTGACGCTGCTGGCGGCCCACCAGCCCGCCCACCCGCACCCGCTGGAAGGGGTTATGGATCGGCTGGCCGCCTTCAGTCGGCGGGCCTACGAGGGGCTGGTGCGCAGCGAGGGCTTTATCACCTTTTTCAGCCAGGCCACCCCGATTGACGTGATTGAGGCCAGCAACATCGGCTCGCGCCCGGCCCGCCGCACTGGCCAGCGCACCATTGCCGATTTGCGGGCCATTCCATGGGTGTTTAGCTGGAGCCAGGCCCGCTTTTTCCTTTCGGGCTGGTATGGTGTGGGCAGCGCCCTGGAAACGCTGCAACAGGAAGACCCGCTGGCGCTGGAGACGCTGCGTTCCGACCTGTTTGGCTGGTATCCGCTCAAATACATCATTACCAACGTCAGCACCAGCCTGCTTTCGGCAGACCTGGCGATGATGCGGGCCTACGCCGCTCTGGTGGAAGATACAACGATCAGCGAGCGGATGATGGCGCTGATCGAGGCCGAATACAGCCGCACCCGCCACATGGTGGAATGGCTCTTTGAGGGGCCGCTGCCCGAACGCCGCCCGCGCATTTCGCACATGCTGGCCCTGCGCCACGAGGGACTCACGGTGCTCCACCAGCAGCAGATCGGCCTGCTGCGCACCTGGCGCAAGCAACGGCAGCGCGACGACCAGGCCGCAGCCGAGCAGACGCTGCAACAGCTGCTGCTCACCGTCAACGCCATTGCGGGCGGGCTGCGCACCACGGGGTGAGGGAGACGGGAGTGACGAGTGACGAGTGACGAGTGACGAGTGACGAGTGCGCGACCGTAGTGCGGACTTCAGTCCGCGTCGTGGCCGAGGCCAGACGATGGACGATGGCCGTACTGCTGCACACGGGTAGCGCAGGTGTGGCATGCGGGAGCATGGCTCCCGCCCGGCAGCATGACTGCCGGATTCCATATCCGTGTGGGCTAATCTCATAGCATTCCAACGACCAATTGACGACTGGCTACCTGGCGCTGGCCTGCGCCGAAAGCACAGCTCTTAACTCCCCATTAGCCCGTAGTTAACCCCCCATTAACTGCCGCCTGCTATCCTGGCACACGCTGTTACGGTGCGTTGTCGTTGCTTGCGTAGAAACAAAGGAGATGCAGATGGGAGAACGCAACATGCGTGAACTGTTGGCTTCATCATTGACTCGCCGCCGCTTTCTGGCTTCGGCCAGTGCTTTCGCCGGGCTGGCCCTCATCAGCCAGTTGCCCGCCAGTACGGCCAGTGCCGCGCCGCGTTTTGGCGGCAACCCCTTTACGCTCGGCGTGGCCTCGGGCGACCCGCGCCCCGACAGTGTGGTGATCTGGACGCGCCTGGCCCTCGACCCCTTCAATGGCGGCGGGCTGCCCTCGCGCCGCATTCCGGTGCGCTGGGTGCTCGCCAGCGATGACCAGATGCGGACGATTGTACGGCGTGGCACGGCGGTGGCTTCACCCGAATTGGCCCATTCTGTCCATGTGGAAGTGGCGGGCCTGGAGCCGAACCGCCCCTACTGGTACCAGTTTCTGGCCGGGCGCGAACTCAGCCCGGTGGGCCGCACCCGCACCGCCGCCGCCCCCGGCACGGCGCTGGATCAGTTCCGCTTTGCTTTTGCCTCCTGCCAGGACTGGCAGAACGGCTTCTACCCGGCCTACCGGGCTATGGCCGAGGAAGACCTCAATCTGGTGGTTCACCTGGGCGATTACATCTACGAATATGGGCCACGGGAAGGGGCACCCCGCCAGCACCTCGGCCCCGAAGTGCAGACGCTGGACGAGTACCGTAACCTCCACGCGCTCTACAAGAGTGACCGCTTTTTGCAGGCGGCCCACGCTGCGGCGGCCTGGGCGGTGACATGGGACGACCACGAGGTGGAAAACAACTACGCTGCTGCCATTTCGGAAAACCCTGGCGAAGACCCGGTTCAATTTCTGCGGCGGCGGGCGGCGGCCTACCAGGCCTACTATGAACACATGCCGCTGCGGGCTTCGGCCCTGCCCAACGGCCCGGATATGTTGCTCTACCGGCGGCTCACGTTTGGCAATCTGGCGGAATTCAGCGTGCTAGACACCCGCCAGTACCGCAGCGACCAGCCCTGCGACGACGGACTCAAGCCCCGTTGCGCGGCTGCCCTCGACCCCGCCGCCACCATGACCGGCCCGGAGCAGGAGCGCTGGCTGCTGGCGGGACTTGGCCAATCGCAGGCCCGCTGGAACATCATTGCCCAGCAGACCATGTTTGCCCAGTTCGATTTTCTGGCCGGGCCAGGCCAGGGTGGCGGGCCGAGCCAGGCCTTCAACCTGGATCAGTGGGATGGCTATGTGGCCGCCCGCAACCGTATTCTGGGCTTTGTGCAGCAGCGCCAGCCCAGCAACCCGGTGATCATCACCGGCGACATCCATTCGAGTTGGGTTCACGACATCAAGGCTGATTTCGACAACCCCGCCAGTGCCACCCTGGCGACGGAATTTGTGGGCACCTCGATCAGTTCCGATTTCCCGGCCCAGTTCATTGCCCCCGTGCGGGCGGCCCTGCCCGATAACCCCCACACGAAGTTCTTCGACGGCACCTTTCGGGGGTATGTGAGTTGCACCCTTTCTCCACAGCAGTGGCGCAGCGATTTCCGAGTGGCTGAGTCGATTCTGGACGAAAACGCCCCGGTGCGCACGCTGGCCTCGTTTGTGGTGGAGAACGGCAGCCCTGGTGCCCAGCGGGTATGATGCATGGATGAGTAGCCACGTCTGCAAGCCTTTTTCTTCAATACCAGATGCGCCCGTAGCCTGGCCAGGCTACGGGCGTATT
>JALONX010000316.1 GCA_025454695.1 Chloroflexaceae bacterium | reverse complement strand
GTCTGGTGGACAACCTTATTCCTGATGGCCCGTCCATGGTCATGGCAGTGCGGGGCGACACCGTGTGCGCTGCGTGGGAAGACCGGCGCTCGCGCTTTGCGATCTACGGCGCATGTTCCACCAACCGGGGCGATAGCTTTGGCCCCAATTTTCAAATCTCCGGTAGTGACGACTTTAACCCACGGCTGGCTTTTGCGCCCGATGGAACGCTCTACGCCGCCTACCAGGATGTGGGGGGTGGGCCGCTGATTTTGCGCCGTTCGAGCGACAACGGGGCCACCTGGGACACGCCCAACCAGGCTTTTGGATTGGGGCGTGATATTCGCATCGGTGGCTATGACCTTGACGTTGACCCCGGTGGACAGGTGCTGCTCACGGTGCCGTTGATTAGCGGGACGGGCAGTTTTCAGAAGAGCGACCTGGTGCTGGCGACTTCGATTGACCGAGGCCAGAGCTTTGCGCTGACTGGCAAGCTGGAAGATGACCAGGGCCGCACGCCCACGGTGGCAACCCAGTTTCGCCCGCGCACAGTGGTGGGCAATGGGCCAAACGGCCTGCGGGCTTTTGTCACCTGGGCCGATGACCGCAGTACCCAGGGGCAAATCTGGTCGGCCCGGGCCGACCTGGACAGCACGCCGCCGACCCAACCGGCCAACCTGCGTGTGCAGGGCGGCGATACCTCCATCCTGCTGAGTTGGGACGCGGCGACTGACGCCAATGGCGTAGCGGGCTACCATGTGCTGCGGGCCACCAGCGAGGCCGGGCCGTTCAGCCAGATCACGCCGCGCCTGGTGACGACCACCAGTTACCGCGACGTGGGCCTGGACACCACCCGCTACTTCTACCGGGTGGTGGCGCTAGATGGTACTGGCAACCCGAGCCAGCCCTCAAATATTGCGAATGGGGAGGCTACGGTGGGCAGCGGTTTGAATGGACTCAGCGGCACGGTGGCCTATGAGTCGGCGGGCGACACGATTGCCCTACGCAGTTTTGGGGGCGGCAACCTGGGCCAGGAGCGGGTGCTTGGCAGCGGCTTCGGGCCAACCTTTAGCAGCGATGGCCAGCGGGTGCTGTACCTCAGCAGCAAAAGCGTGATTGGGCGGAGCCTGGACGGCGGCAACCAGCAGACGCTGTATACCAGTGATGACCTTGCCCTGAGCCTGGTGACGACCAACGACCCCAATGTGTTGGGTTTGGTCTCCCAGCAGTTCTATGCGCAGGTGGGCGGCGGTGCCTGTCTAGCCTTTGAACCACGGGTGATGAGCCTGCAACCAGCGCAACAACTGTTTGGGGTTTCTTCGGCCATCGCCACCGACATGGCCCTTTCCAGCGACCGGGGGCTGCTGGCCTACACCTACCAGAACTGGTGCAACACCGCCGCCAGCGGGAGTTACGACACGCCCCGGCTCTGCATCCAGAACACCACCACCAAGGCTGAAAGCTGCCTGGATGGGGCCAACGCGGAAGATAGTGACTTTGTGCCCAATCGGGCGACGATTGTCTTTTCTGCCGATTTTACCGGCCAGCGCGAGCTGTGGCGGGCCGAGGTGGGTGCAAACGGGGCGCTGGCGAACCTGACGCAACTCACCCGTGGCCCTGCGGGGCAACCGGCGACTGCACCAAAAGTCTCCACCGATGGTACCTGGGTAATTTTCACCCGCGACACTGATGCCGGGCCGGGTGAGAACCTGGTGCTGCATGTGGTACGGCTCGATGGCGACGGCCTGCGCTCGCTTGGCGTCAGCGGGAAGACGCCCGCCTGGTCGGGTGGTGGCCCCGCGCCGGTGCAAGCTCCGGGCGGCAATCGCATGTTCCTGCCCCTGGTGCGGCGGTAGGTGTTCACGCGGAGGACGCAGAGGACGCAGAGGTTTTGTATCCACCGCCGAGGGCGCGGAGGTCGCTAAGGTTTTACGGTACTTTGTGCCTTTGTGCCTTTGTGCGAGCCAGCCTTTGCGAGCTTTGCGGCTTTGCGAGAGCAAAAGAAATGGTACACTCTCCCCATTCTTTTCGTGAATACAGGAGAGTGACATGCGACTGGCGAATAAAGTAGCGATTGTGACGGGTGGGGCCAGCGGCATTGGGCGGGCCACGGCGCTAAAAATGGCCCGGGAAGGTGCCCAGGTTGTGGTGGCCGACCTCAACGAGGCAGGCGGCAACGAAACGGCGGCGCTGGTGCAAGCGGCGGGCGGCACAGCAATATTTGCTCGCACGAATGTTGCTGAATATGTGGAGGTTGCTGCCACAGTCGAGCTGGCTGTCCAGCACTTCGGTTCGCTCGATGTGATGTTTAACAACGCTGGCATTGGCCTGTTTAAGCCGCTGCTGGAACACGAGCCGGAGGACTTTGACCGAGTGGTGAAGGTCAACCAGTACGGCGTCTACTACGGCATTCTGGCCGCCGGGCGCAAAATGCGCGATCTTCAAACTCACGGCGTGATCATCAATACCGCTTCCGTGTTTGCGCTGCTGGCCTCGCCTGGTGTGGTGAGCTACCACGCGGCCAAAGCGGCGGTGAAGATGCTGACTCAGGTGGCCGCGCTAGAACTGGCACCGTTTGGCATTCGGGTGGTGGCGGTTGCACCGGGCACAGTAGACACGCCGATCATTCAGGGCTACAAAGATGCCGGATTCGACAAAGTGATGGCCCGCAGGCAGATGCGCGGCCAGCTGCTCAACGCCGAGCAGATCGCCAACGTCGTAGCCTTTCTCGCTTCCGACGAGGCCGACGCCATCAACGGCAGCACCGTGATGGTGGACGATGGCTACGCGGGATTTAAGTAGCAAACAGAAGGGAAATAAAGGAAATGAAGGAAATTCACCGATGGATGTGATTTCCCTCATTTCCTTGATTTCCTTTGTAGGGAGGAGCATATGGTGCAGTTAAAACCAATCCACGAGCAGGTTGTTGTGATAATGGGCGCGTCCAGCGGCATTGGCCGCCTGGCGGCGAAGCGTTTTGCCGAACGGGGCGCAAAGGTAGTGGTCGCGGCGCGGGGCGAGGCGGGCCTGCGCACGCTGGCCGATGAGATTCGCATGGCAGGCGGTGAGGCCACGGTGATTCCCGCCGACACCAGCGACTTCAGCCAGGTGCAGGCCGTGGCCGACGGCGCGGTGGAGCGCTACGGACGGCTTGATACCTGGGTGCAGGCGGCGGCGGTAGCCCACTACGCCTACTTTTGGGAAACGCCGATGGAAGAGTGGCGACACATCGTTGAGGTTGACCTGATTGGCAATGCCTACGGGGCGCGGGCGGCCTTGAGCCACATGATGGAGCGGGGTGGGGCGCTGATTCACATCTCGTCGGTGCTTGGGCGCATTTCGGTGCCCTACCAGAGCGCCTATTCCGCCGCCAAGCACGGCATCATCGGCTTTGTGGACTCGCTGCGGCTGGAGCTGCGCCACGCCAACATTCCGGTCAGCGTCACCAACATTATGCCCGCCGCCATCAATACGCCCTTTTTCAACAACGCCAAAACCTACCTTGGCGTGAAGCCGATGGGCACGCCGCCCTTCTACTCGCCCCAGGTGGTGGTAGATGCTATTCTCCACGCTGCCGAACACCCCACCCGCGACATGTTCGCCGGTGGTGCGGCCCGCGCCTTCGACCTGCTTGACCGACTCTCGCCCCGGCTAGTGGATGAACTGCTGCTGCGCACCGGCTTTGAGTCCCAGAAGACCAAAGAACCAAAGCTGCCTACCGACTCCCACAACCTGTTTGAACCGCTGGACAAATATGACCAGGTTGAGGGTGATTTCAGCAACCAGGCGCTGTCGCATAGCATTGCAACTCAGATTGACATGCAGCCCGTTTCTCGCCGTCTGGTTACTGCTGCGGCCACCCTGGGCCTGGCGGCGGTGCTGGGGCGGGTGCTGCGCGATTGGGAGGTTGTGTAGAAATTCGTGAGTAGCGATTGGGGATTGGCAACGAGCGATGAGCGATTGGTCGTTTTGACATGAATCCTCGCCGCTCATCGCCTTCACGCCTATGCTTCAGCACATGGACGAAGTCTTGTCTCATCTGCATACGGCAGAAACACCAGGTATTGTGTATGTGCCGAAGGGCCGCCATGCCCGCTTGCTGGCCCGCTTCTTGCGGAACAGTGGCGTGCGGGCGCTGGCCTACCATAAGCGGCTGCGTGCAGCCAAGCGTAAACGGGTGCTGGCCTCGTTCCACACCGCCGAAACCCACATCATTGTGGCGGCGGCGAAGCTGCCCAACCGCAAGAAGCTACGACAAGGACGGTTTGAAGTCTTTCTGAATTCAGAGGAGGAACTGCGTGGCGAAAATTAACCCGATCCAGATGCAGAAGTATTTCAAAGGGGTAAAATATCCCGCTGCAAAGGACGACCTATTGAAGATGGCGAAGCAGAACGGCGCGGACGAGAATTTGACTTCGGTGCTGGAGCAGCTGCCGGACGACAAATTTGAGACTCCTGCCGCCGTCAACAAAGCGGTGGGGCAGATCAACAAGTAAACGCCCACATCGAATGTCTTTATGCAAAAGACGCCCCGTGCGGGCGTCTTTTTTTATATTTCACCACCGAGGGCGCGAATGTTCTTCACCGCCGAGGACGCAAACCACGCAAAGGATTTCCTTTATATTCTTAAACAAGGCTTGAAGGTGGCATCTCGTACTTAACAATGCGTAGTGCGGACGTTAGTCCGCGTCTTAGCCTACACGCGGACTAACGTCCGCACTACGTTTGCCACAGATTGTAAAGACGATACGAACCCTATCTTAGCGTCCTCGGCGTGCTCGGCAGTGAGATTCTAGTCCTGTCGCTCGATGAAGGCTCGCAGCATCCAGGCCATTTTCTCGTGTTCCTGCACCAGCTCAGTCAGGAAATCGGCAGTGCCAACGTCGTTAAACTCGTTCTCGCAATCTTCAACCCCTTTGCGTAGTTCCTGGATGATGTGTTCGTGGTCGTGCAGCAGGTTGGCCACCATCTGCATGGCTGCGGGCTGCTGGCCTGGCTCTTCTTGCAGGTGCGAATGCTGCATAAACTCCTGCAATGTGCCAATAGGGTGCTCGCCAATGCTGCGCACGCGCTCGGCCACATCGTCAATGCGCTCGGCCAGCTGGGTGTACTGCGCTTCAAACAGCTCGTGCAGCGAGTGGAAGTTTCGGCCCATCACATTCCAGTGGTAGTTGCGGGTCTTGGTGTAAACCACTTCCATGTCAGCCAGCGAGTGGTTCAAAATCTGGCAGACCTGCTGGCGGTTGTTGTCCTCAATGCCGATGTTCACGCCGTTTGCCATTTGTGTCTGGGTCATTGTCTCGTTCTCCTGTGTGTACAAAACACAAATACCATTGATCCGGGGAAATCAAGGAAATAGAGGAAATGAGAGCAAGGTGTCGTGTGATGATCGAAGTCATGGCCCTTATTTCCTTTATTTCCCTTCAGTATTTGCACGTCCTATGCCAGCGCGGTGCGCTCGTTGAGGGCGTTGTTGTCCTTTGCCGCCTCGTCGGCCAGCGTCGTCAGCACCGAGGGCACCAGCGGCGATTTGCTCTCAAAGCCCATTTTCATTTCGTCGCCCTGTTCCTCGTCGGGGCGGGGCAGCAGCCGGTTCATCAGGCTCAAGTTGGCAGCCATCAAATCGGGGAAGAGGGCATTGAGTCTGGCCAGAATCTGAGCCTGGATGGTAATGGTGAGCTGCGGGTCGCCCCGGCGGCAGGCGTCAACAATCTGGCGGGCGGCCCGGCGGGCATCCATTGACATAATCGGCAGGGCATCGAAAATCGAGAACCAGGCCAGTTCGGCCTCGTGGTGGCCCTTGAGTTGCACCTGGTAATGGGAGCCAGTGCGCATCAGGCCGGGGCACACGGTGGTGACGTAGATGTGGTCGCGGGCCAGTTCCGCCCGGCTGCCGTCGGAAAAGCCCACCAGCGCGAATTTGCCGGTGCAGTAGGGCAGCAGGTGCGGCACCGACACCTGGCCACCAATGGAGGAAATGTTGATGATGCGCCCGCCGCCCTGTCGCCGCATGTGGGGCAGCACCGCCAGCGTGCCATAGAGCGGCCCCATCAGGTGGGTGTTAATGCTCTGCTCAAAATCTTGCACGGTGAGGTGATCAAACGGACTCACGGTGATGATGCCCGCATTGTTGACTAGCACATCAACCCGGCCATACTCAAGCATGGTGCGCTGAATGGCGGCCTCGAACTGCTCCTGGCTCTGCACATCACACGGGATGGTGATTGCATCGGCTCCGCTGTTTGAAAGCTCTTTGCGGGCGCGTTCTAACTCCTCAGCGTTGCGGGCCAGCAGGGCCAGCTTCGCGCCTTCGCGGGCAAACTCGCGGGCCATCACCAGGCCCAGCCCCCGCGAACCGCCAGTGATCACAACGACACGGTCACGAAAATCCATTAGCTTACGCTGCTTCAACAGATCGGCGGCGAGCTTGAGGCCAAAGCCGGCCAGCAGCCCCAACGCCACCTTGCTTTGTGTATTCATGCTTACTCCTGTGGTAATTGCAGATTGCAGTTTGTAGATTGCAGAATTACGCAGTACGCATCACGTATGACGCATTAGATACGCTTTCCTATGTGCGGCAAACGTAGTGCGGACGTATGAGTCTTTACAACATAATTCAGACAGCCATCGGGACAACACGCTTATGAAGATTAGAAATGAAATCCGGTAGAAGCCCGCCTGCGTGGGCTTCGCAGCCCCAAGCCGCGGCAACACGCTTATGAAGATTAAAAATTACATCCGGTATAGCCCGCGTAGGCGGGCTTCGCACATGAGAGCCGCGCCCTTCAGGGCTACGGCATGCGCGTTTACCCGATTTATTCCTTAAAACTCCATCGGCGTGTTTGCGGCTTCCAGACGCAGAATTCATTCGGTGGCCAGGGCTCCATTAGTCCGCGTCCAGCCCAAAACGCGGACTAAAGTCCGCACTACGCTTACGTACAGGATGTTCATTTTGAACCTTGTCTTAAGCATCACGCAGTATGCACTCCGTGCCCCTTCGACAAGCTCAGGGCAGGCTCTGCGTCTCTGCGTTTAATTGTGTTTATCGCGCAGCAGCAGCCCCAGGGTTGCGCCCCACACCACATGGGCAGCGATCATCAGACTGTTGCGCTCGGCGGGCTGCTTGGTGGCCGGGGGCAGCAGCCGCAGGGCGGGCAGCAAGCCCAGGTAGCTCACCGTCCATACCGTGAGTCCGTAGGCCACGCCGCCAGTCACTGGCGGCAGATGAGCGACCCGTGCGACTGGCGCAAACAATGCCCCCACCGCCGCACCATAGCCAAAATGGGCCAGCGTGGTCAGGGCCACATGGTCGTCGCGCTTGACCTCGTCGCGCACGCCCACCACCGCTTCAGCCTTCGCTGTAATCAGACTCGGGGGAAGCGGGTATTGTTGATGCTCGGGGAGTTGCGAGTGCATAGCCATCATGGCTAGCGTCATTGGGGCGGTGGCAATAGCCCCGGCCACCGCGCCGCGCAGGGCGCTGCCCGCCAGGGTTGTAAGCGAAACTGGTTCGTGCATAGTTCACTCCTTTTTGTTTATTGCCAAGAAACGTTTACTATGGAGGGCGCGGAGAACACGGAGGTTTCTACTGTTCTCTGTTCATATGAGTCCTCTGCGGCCTCCACGCCCTCTGTGGTGAAAATAGAGAGACGCCCAACAGTGGGCGTCCCTCACAAAGCTAACGATAGAAATGTGTTTAGGCTGCCCGAACGATGGTGCTGTCGCGCTTGGTGTTGCGGCCACCGGCCCAGCCACCCAGCATGGCAGCAGCGGCACCCAGACCCAGCCAGAGCAGCGTGCCCCAGGCCGTGCGGCCAGCAGTGTCGGCGGCGTTGTTCACATCACCAGGGGTGATCTGGCCAGGGATGGCCTGAGCGGTCGCCTGCAAGGCACCGGCGGCACCAGCGGCACCCGCCTGAGCAGTCGCCTGCAATTCAGGGTTCGCAGCGGCATTGCCAGCGGCGGTAGCCGCCGTCCCGACGGCGGCGCTTACCGTGCCAAACAGCGCCCCAATGCCACTGCCGAGCAGCCACAGCAGCAGCGGAATAGCCACAATCCAGACCAGCGCACCGTTCAACAGGCCGCTGTTGGTGCCACGGAAGGCTCCCGTGCCGCCCGCCATGTAACCGCCAAGACCGAATGCAATTAATGCGCTGATTGCGCCCCAGATGCCTGCGCCAATACCAAAGTTGCCCAACGGATCGTTCGCGTTGAAGCTCGAAAGACCAATCGCCAGACCAAGCACGCTCAGGCCGAGCAGCGTGGTGATGGCGGTGAACAGACCGGCAATGACCGGCCCCCAGCGCACTTCGTCGCCAGGCAACACCACCGTATCGGCGTCGTCACGGGTCGTGGTACGTCCAGTTGTCCGGGTGGTTTCGTAAACCCCTACGCTCGATTGCACTTCTGCGTCGGGAATGCGTTCTCGCTGTGTCACAATGTACCTCCTTCAACTCAAAGCACCCTCGTGCCTTGTATTCCATTCCTTCGATTGTCTTATTTGGCAAGATATGTGCCAGCCTGAGAAAGGAGATTGGAGATGGGCGATTAGAGATTGGCGATTAGCCACCCAGTTGTGTCACACCTGTTGCCATCAGGCTTTAGGGAGTGGTACGATGCCTATAGACAACACTCCAGCAACGAACGTGCGTTCTGGCCCATGGTTGTGATGGGAGTTGTGCGTTTTTGGTTCTCGGTTCTCGATTCTTACAAAGGAGACAACAATGGCAACAGCATCGGCACGGGTGCGCCTGCGGGAGGGTATGCACTTTGTGGCAACCTCTGGTTCTGAACACCAGGTGGATATGGATAGCCCGTCGGAAGGGGGCAAGGCCGGGGCATCACCCATGGAAATGGTGCTGATGAGTCTGGCCGGGTGTAGCGGCATGGACGTAATCGCTATTTTGCGCAAGAAACGCCAGCCAGTGACAGGCCTGGATGTTACGGCGTATGGCGAGCGGGCCGAGGGCTACCCGCAGGTCTACACGAAGATTCAGTTGGAATACATTGTGACGGGCAATGGAGTTGACCCGGCGGCGGTGCAGCGGGCGATTGACCTCTCGCGGGAGACCTACTGCCCGGTCTGGGCCATGCTCGCGCACAGCGTGACGATTGAGGCAAGCTTCCGAATTGAGAGTTGAGAATTGAGAATTGAGAATTGAGAATGATCGAAGAAACCGTTTCTCAATTCTCAATTCTTCATTCTCCATTAGAGTATTCCCTGGGCCAGCATCAGCTCAGCGTTGAGGATGGAGCCGCCCGCAGCGCCGCGAATGGTGTTGTGGGCCAGTGCCACAAACTTATAATCGAACAGGCTGCATGGGCGCACCCGGCCCACCACCGTAGCCATGCCCCGGCCTTCGTCGCGGTCGCGGCGGGTCTGGGGGCGGTCTGGCTCATCGCGCACAATAATCGGCTGGGGCGGGGCGCTCGGCAAGCGCAGCTCCTGGGGCAGGGCCTGAAAGCCGCGCAGGGCCGCAATCACCTCGTCGAGGCTGGCCTTACGTTCCAGTTCCACCGATACGCACTCCAGGTGGCCTTCTAGCACGGGCACGCGGTTGCAGTGGGCCGAGGTAGCAAAGCTCGCCGGGACAATGCCCTCATCCGCCAGTGTGCCTAACATCTTCTGCGGCTCACTTTCCACCTTCGGCTCTTCGCCGCCAATGTAGGGCACCACGTTATCCATCGCATCGTAGGAGGCCACCCCAGGGTAGCCCGCGCCCGAGAGGGCCTGCATGCTCACCACCAGCGCCTTGCGCAGGCCAAAGGCATCGAGCAGTGGGCGAAAAGCCATGGTGATCGGCGTGGAAGTGCAGTTGGGGTTGGTAACGATAGCCCCGCGCCAGCCCCGCCGTTTGCGCTGCACCTCAATCAGCCCCAGGTGCTCCGGGTTCACCTCGGGGATGAGCAGCGGCACGTCTGGCTCCATGCGGTAGTTGGAAGCGTTGGAACAAACCACATGGCCCGCAGCAGCAAGGCGTAGTTCAATTGGCCCGGCGGCGCTGCTGGGCAAGGCCGAGAAGACCAACGGTACGTTGAGTTCGGCCTCGCTGCCCAACACAGCCATGTCGCGGAGGCTGGCAGGCATTTCGCCGTCTAACAACCAGCGGCAGCTTTCGCCGTAGCTACGGCCCGCCGTTCGTTCGCTGCCGGTAAGCGCTGCAATGCGAAACCAGGGGTGCTCCTGAAGTAACTGAATAAAGCGCTGACCGACCATTCCGGTCGCACCAAGGATCGCAACATCTATTTTTTGCATGGCGTGCTCCTCTCTGTGACTGCTGATACTGCGTTGTATTGTACTCGAGCTTTGCCGGTTTGTGGTGTCTTTTCTCGTTTTCCATACACGAGGCACGTCATCGCTTCACAGCCAGGGAGCCTGGAGGCTCGCAGCCGCTCCCACGACTCCCCTTGTTCCGCTCGCCGGGGCGGCGAGCGGAACAAGAAAGCCTTTCGGAGGGTCTGCGAACCTCCAACTTCCCGCTTGAGGAGCAACCGCGTAACTCCTGTCAAATAATATCGTAGATGACAAATGTTTTTTTGATCATATGTACAAAGATGTATCTCTAAAACAAAAGTTTATACATCTCCTCTATTAGTTAATAGACCTTTACCAGGTATGGTCAAAAAAGCGGAAAAAAATGCTAGCTAAATTTTCATATTCGGTGTATACTTCCTCACAGAGCTGATAACTAAGTGATAATAGTAACATAGTAGTATCTCCCCTGCACAGAGTCTCTCCTACCACGCTGAAGGAGTTACTTTCCTCGTTTGAAAGTATCTGGTAGGCCGTACACAGCGCATGTACAAGATCAATGGTGATCTTACCAGAAGGAGGACGGTCGATGATTGACCAGAGCGTTCAACAGCTACTTGAACATGCAATCGACACGCCGACTAAATTGCATTTGCTTTTGCTGTTTCACGGAAACCCACAACTGGAGACAACCGCTCGCCATATTGCCGAGCACACCTGCCGCGATATATGGAGTGTGAATGAAGCCTTAAGCGAACTTGCCGAAGATGGTATTCTGCATGTGCTCCAGGGCAGCGGCGGGCAGCGCTATCGGTTTGTTCCTCGGGCCGAATTTGTTGAAGCGATTAACCGGCTAGTGCGCGGCTATGACGACCCGCTGGAACGAGATGTTCTTCATCGCTCGATCCGCGACCTGGCTGGCTATGCCTATGTGCGGCGGGCCAGAAGCTACGACAATTATCTTGTGCTTGGTTAACCCTACCGTTTCGCTATCGTTGTAACGATGGCCTCAGATTTGTTGCAACGGGCTATTGCACCACTGGCTGCAATAGCCCGTTGTCGTTGTGTTCTCAGGATCATGTCAATGTCGTTGAAGCGCTCCCTCAATTCACGTTTTTGGTTGTTTTGGCGGCGAAGCCGCCCCCAAACCTCCACCGTGGGTGATGTTGACATGGCCCTGGTTGTGTTCTGACAGAATGTGACGAAAGAACAAGCAATGGTATAATGCAATCGCCCATTGCATGGTATTTATCGTGGCCTCGGCTACGCTACGAATGATTGAGGTTGTTATGCCCGTTCGCGTTCCCCTCGGCGACGGTGGTACGCTCGTTCAGGCTACCTTTCTGGCTCGACCCAACCAGTTGCTGGTTGAAGCAGTGCTTGACGGGCGGGTGGTGCGTGCCCACATGGCCGACCGTGGTCGCCTGGATGGTTTGCTGCGTCCCAATGCACGCATGCTGCTGACGCCCCGCAATGAACTGGGGCGCAAAACGGCTTTTCAGGTGGTTGGCGTGTATGAAGGCGACGAACTGGTGTCGCTGGACACGCACCTGCCCAATCGGCTGGTAGCGGCGGGGCTGGCGGCAAGTGCCTTTCCCCAATTTTCACGCTATAGCCGGGTGCAGGCCGAGGTTTCGGTTGGCCCCCACCGCTTCGATTTTCGGCTTGGTGATGGGCCAACAGCCTGTTTGCTTGAGGTGAAATCGGTAGGGATGGTGGCTGGCGGGCTGGCGATGTTTCCCGATGCGCCCACTGAACGGGGCCGCAAACATGTGGAAGCTTTGACAACCATTGCACGCAATGGCCAGCGTGCGGCGGTGGTCTTTATTATTCAGCGCAGCCGGGCACGGGCCATGGTGCCGAACGAACTGATCGATCCGGCCTTTAGTCGGGCCTTGCGTCAGGCCGTCGTCGCTGGCATGGAGGTCTACGCCTACCTGTGCCCGGTGACGCCCGAAGGCTTGACGTTGGGCCAGCCGGTGCCAGTGTTTGGTTCGGCCAATGCGGCGCTCGTCTGATGGACGAGACCTCGAAGCGGCCAGGCGCACCCGCCGGGTTGCTGGCGGCATGCTGCTGTGCGCTGCTGTTGATTGGCAGCTTTGCTGCGGCCACATGGGCTACACCCATGCCCGCCGCTGAACGCTGGGCGGCCCTGATGGCGTTTGGCCTGCTGACACTGGCCTATGTGGCTCAGGGCAGCATCGGTCTCTACGATGGCCTGGGTCGCACGGTGCAGCGCAATGGGCGGGCGTTGCTGGCTCTGCTGGCCTTGCTTCCGGTGTTGTACCTTTCGTATAGCCTTTCCGTTGGCGAATTTAATCTCTTCGGTGTTGTAATTGCGCTGATTTTTGTGGCCTTGCCCGCCACAGCCATGTGGCTCAGCCGGGGCGAGCGCCTGCCGACGCTGCTGGACGTGGTAGCGATTCTCTACCTCTGGCTCTCGCTGGAATTTCAGCTGGTGCCGGGGCTAACGCTGCCGCAACAGGGCGGGCTGGTAGGCTTTTTCCAGCTGAGCGCGGTGCCGCTGCTGCTGGTGTTGCTGGCGGCACGGGGCTGGCCGGGCCTGGGCTTTTCCTGGTTTCTCAGCTGGAACGACCTGCGGGTGGTGCTGCTGGCAACGGCGGGCTTGGCGCTGGTGCTGATCCCGCTGGGCCTGGCCACGGGCTTTTTGCGCTTTGCCCCCACCGCAGCCCCGGCCCTGGAACTGCTCGGGCGGGCGGTGTTTATCTATTTTCTGGTGGCCTTGCCGGAAGAACTGCTGTTTCGTGGCGTGATTCAGAACGGACTCACGCGGGTGCTGGAGGAACGGAAGGCGAGAACCGGGAACCAAGAACCGAGAACCGAGAACCGAGAACCGGGAGACGAGAAGACAGGCGACAGACGGCCAAGAGTGGAACGCAGTACGCAGTACGCAGTACGTAGTTCGCAAGATGGTAGCTCCTGGCTCGCCGCGTTGCGTGAACCGCCCACCGTGGCGTTGGTCATCTCCGCGCTCATGTTTGGGGCCTCGCACCTGAACAACCCGCCGCTGGTGGGGCACTATTTCGTGCTGGCGACGCTTGCCGGGCTGGCCTACGGCTGGGTCTACCAGCGCACCGGCAAAGTCACCGCTTCGGCGGTGGTGCATTTGCTGGTAAACTGGCTCTGGAGCTTGCTTTTTGTCACAGGCTGAATTCACCTTTTGGATAATGTGCGCTTAACGTCATTGCGGCATAATACTTCAACATAGCGGAACCGTTCAACAAACTGAAAGAAGACCACGATGAGCGCGGTGCGTGTGCAAGCAGCGGGGGCAACAGTTGGCACGAGCTGGAAACCTACCAGAGCAGCGGTGGTGGGATGG
>JALONX010000315.1 GCA_025454695.1 Chloroflexaceae bacterium | reverse complement strand
GCCAGCGATGAACGCCTGAACTGCCAGCTGCATGCCGCCCTTGCCGCTGGGTCGCGGCCTAACCCCCAGCGTGGCAGGGAGATCGCCGCTATCTGTATGGCAACGGACGATGGGGCGGCCCGCAACGTCCAACTCTGGCCCAGGCTTGGCCTGGTGAGCTGCTGGGCCGATGCGGGCGCAGCCAGCTACGCCGCTGAGCTGGCGCGGCTGTTTCCCCAGGCGCAGGTGCAGGGCAAAGGGCTGCTCGCCACCGAGGGTTTTGTCTCGTTTCCGCTGCTTGGCTACGACGGCGCGGCCCTGTCGTTACGCTCGCACTTTTTTGAATTTCTGCCCGCCGCTGGTGGCCTGCCCTGCCTGGCCCACCAACTGGAGCCGGGTGCGTGCTACAGCCTGGTGCTGACCACGGGCGGCGGCCTGTATCGCTACCAGCTGCACGACACGGTGCGGATAATGGGCCATTATCACGACTGCCCGCTGCTGCGGTTCGAGGGCAAAGCAGCCCACATCAGCGACTGGTTTGGCGAAAAGTTGGCCGAGGTTCATGTGCAGCGGGCGCTGGCGGCGGCCCTGGCCGTGTCTGGCCTACGCCCGGCCTTCGCCATGGTGGCCTGCGAACGCACGCTCGCGCCGCCCGCCTACACCCTGTTTATTGAAGCGGAGGGGGAGATTGAGCAATTACAACAGATTGTGGCCCAGGTGGAAACAGCGCTGCATGACAATTTCCACTACCGCTACTGCCGCCAACTCGGGCAACTCGGTTCATTGCAGCTCTTCCGCGTGAGTCGAAACGGGCGGATCGATTACCTGGCGGGGTGCAGGGCGCGGGGGCAGCGTCTGGGCGACATCAAGCCCCTGACGTTGGATCGCGGCGATGGCTGGGCCAGCCGGTTTGCGGGGGCGTTTGTGGCGATGAACGGTATATCGGACTGCGTAATCCGTAATGAGTAAGCTCTATTGCGTGAGGCGTAATGCGTATTCGCCGCGCCCTCTGCGTTCTCGGCGCATAGCGTAGTGGGCGGGTCGGCGACCGCGCCCCTACGCCAGTGCATGTATCGTTGGTGCTCGATGCTCGGTTCCCTTCGACAAGCTCAGGGCAGGCTCGGCTCTCGGTTCTCGGCTCTCCACGCCCTCCGCGGTGAAAAAACCGGTCATCCTGTCGCCCGTTCGCGGCGACGCTCCAGGGCAAACAGCACAATCGCCACGTCGGCGGGGTTGATGCCGGCCAGGCGGCTGGCCTGCCCCAGTGTCGCCGGGCAGAAGCGCAGAAACACGGCGCGGGCCTCGTTGCGCAGCCCGCTCAGGGCGGCGTAGTCGAAGTCGGCGGGGATGCGGCGCGATTCCATCTTGCGGATGCGCTCCACCTCCCGCTGCTGGCGCTCAATGTAGCCGCCATACTTGGCCTCCACCTCCACCGTTTCCAGCACATGCGCCGGGCCGTCCGGCAAGTTAAAAGATTGCTTCACCTGGGCGTAGCGCACGTCGGGGCGGCGCAGCAACTCCTCGGCGTTCATCGGCCCGCTGATGGGCACAATGCCCGCCTCGGCGAGGGTGGCATTGGTGGCGGCGCTGGGGTAGATGCGTCGCTCCCGCAGCTCGGCCAGCGTCCGATTGACCTGGGCCTGCTTGTCGGCCACTGCCGCTGCCCGCGCCCCGTCCACCAGCCCCAATTCGTAGGCCAGTGGCGTCAGGCGCAGGTCGGCGTTGTCGCCCCGCAGCAGCAGGCGATGCTCGGCCCGGCTGGTGAACATGCGGTAGGGTTCGTGAATTTCCTTCGTCACCAGGTCGTCAATCAGTACGCCGATATAGGCCTCATCGCGGCGCAGAATCACGGACGGCTGTCGTTGCACATAGCGTGCGGCGTTGATGCCCGCCATCAGCCCCTGGGCAGCGGCCTCCTCATAGCCGGTGGTGCCGTTGATCTGCCCGGCCAGAAACAGCCCCGCCAGCCGTTTGGCCTGCATGTCGGCGCTGATCTCGCCTGTGGCCACCGCATCGTACTCAATCGCGTAGCCAACCCGCATCAGCTCGACGTTGCGCAGGGCCGGGATGGAACGGAGCATGGCCCATTGCACATCCTCCGGCAACGAAGTGTTACAGCCCTGCACATAAACTTCGTTGGTCGTCCAGCCCTCCGGCTCCAAAAATAGGCCGTGGCGCTCCTTGTCGGCAAAGCGCACGATTTTATCTTCAATGCTGGGGCAATAGCGCGGCCCCACACCCTCGATCACGCCGCTAAACATGGGCGCACGATCCAGGTTCTGCCGTACCAGTTCGTGAAACTCCGCCGTGGTATGCACCAGGTAACAGGGCAACTGGGGCCGCCAACCGTCCAGGTAGGGCTGGGGGTAGATGGGCGCTGGCGGGCTGCAGAACGCTTCGGTTGGCAGTTGACCGTTGGCAGTTAGCAGTGACTCCCCCAATTCGGTTGCAAACTGCAAACTGTTTTCTGCAAACTGATGATAATAGTGGCCAAAATGCAACGGCACCGGGCTGCCGTGCTGCACGTCGGTCTGGCTAAAGTCAATCGTGCGGGCGTTGATGCGGGGCGGCGTGCCGGTTTTGAGGCGTACCAGCGGGAAGCCCAGCGAGGCCAGGTCTTCGCCCAGAGCTACCGCCGGGGCCTCGCCCGCCCGGCCCGCTCCCCAGATAGCCTGGCCAGTAATCGCCCGCCCCCGCAGAAAGGTGCCCGTCGTCAACACCAGCGCCCGCGCATGGTACGTCCAGCCCGTATGGGTTACAACGGCAAAGGCTGAAGGCTGAAGGCTGAAGGCTGAATCGGAACTGGACACGCCAGTAGAGGCGTTTTCTGTTCTTGCAGGAACAATCCGCTCCACCATGGCCTGGCGAATGTCGAGATTGGGGACGGTTTCCAGCGTTTCCTTCATGAGCCGGGCGTAGTGGCGCTTGTCGCACTGGGCGCGCAGGGCCTGCACGGCGGGGCCTTTGCTCTCGTTGAGCATACGAATCTGGATGAAGCTGCCGTCGGTGATGCGGCCCATCAAGCCGCCCATGGCGTCAATCTCCCGCACCAGGTGGCCCTTGGCCGGGCCGCCAATGCTGGGGTTGCACGACATGTGGGCCAATTTGTCGAGATCAATGGTGAGCAGCAGGGTGCGGCAGCCCATCCGTGCCGCCGCGTGAGCCGCCTCGCAGCCCGCGTGCCCGGCCCCAATCACAATAATATCGTAGGTAGTGTTCATCTTAACAAATTACGAATAACGAATGACGAGTTACGAGTATGGAAATCCTAATTGCAATTCAGTTTTACGCAGTATGCAGTACGCAGTACGCATGGTATAATACCGCCCCGTCCACCGTGAGTCAAAGCTCACACCATTTTACATAATACTAGCAATGATTGAGAAGCTTCCAATTGCCAATCTCACATCGCTAATCTCTTGCAATAAGGTGCTA
This sequence comes from Chloroflexaceae bacterium, assembly GCA_025454695.1. Lineage (GTDB taxonomy): Bacteria > Chloroflexota > Chloroflexia > Chloroflexales > Chloroflexaceae > JALONX01. Next base: position 3,476 of record JALONX010000315.1, on the reverse strand, counting down.
TTGTGCCAACTATTCTTGCTGTTGATAATGACCTGGTATTCCTCACAAAGCTTGGTGGCCAGCTCGAAGAGGCAGGCTACAATGTGGTGAAAGCGGGCGATGTGGGCCATGCAGAACAGTGTTTTGCTGAAGATCAGCCTGACCTGATGCTGCTTGAGGTGCGCATTGAGCGGGGCCAGGGCTGGCTCTTGCTGGAGCGCACCGCAGGCCAGGTGCCGGTGATTGTGTTGAGCAGCAGCGGGCGCGAAGAGGATGTCGTGCGTGGCTTTGAGGCTGGCGCGGCAGACTACATCCCCAAGCCTTATCGCACCCATGAATTGCTGGCCAGGGTGCGTACCCGGTTGGCCGTGCCCCAGCTTGAACCAGTTGCGGCGGCTCCGGCCCGCCCGCCGCGCAAGCGCGAGAAGCCGCCCCAACCCGTGGCGCAACCGCCTGCCGATGATGCGCCGCCCGGTGCGGCAATGCTGGCCGAAACTCAGGAACTGGCCACGTTGCGCATGGGTGGAACCGATCCACAGCGTCGTGAAGCGCCCGCCTTGCTGCTGGAGGGTGATGTGACCCTGGGGCGGCGGCTCTATGCCGAGCGGCAGCGGCGGCGGCTGACCCTGGTGCAGGCCGAGAATGAACTCAAAATTCCCATGTCCTACCTCCAGGCACTGGAAAGCGATAAGTTTACCCTGCTGCCACGGGGTGCCCAGGCCGCCGACATGGTGCGCAGCTATGCCAACTACCTGGGGTTTGATGGCAATGAGGTGCTTGCAGAGTTTCAGCAGCAGTTCAACAACGAGCCAATTCAGCCGCCGCCTGCCCTGGGTGGTACGCCCTTCCGACCACCAACGCCCCGTTGGGTGTTTCAGGCGGTCGCGGTAGCGCTGGCGTTAGTGTTGAGTTTTGGTGCCATCCTCGCCTTCGACCCGACCGCCCCCACCCGCCTGGTGAACAGCGTGCAAAACCTGATGGTTGCGCCCGCGCCCACGAGTCTGCCTACCTCACCAGCGCCCACTGCCGCCCCGCCAGTAGCTACTGCCGCGCCCGCACCCACGGCAGCGCCCACGGCTGGGCCAACCACGACGCCAGCGCCCACGCAGCCGAGCCAGTAGCACCGCAACTGAAACATGCAAGCCACCTTCCCGGCACTGTTCCGAAAAGGTGGCTTTGTGGTTACACCAGCACCGAAACGTCGGTGTAGCCAGCCTCGTTGATCGCGTGAATCAGCGTGCTGACGTTGGTGTTGCCGTCGTGTTCAACGCGCACCGTCTTATTGCTCAGCTCCACCTGCACGTTTTGCACGCCCGGCACGGCGCTTACTTCCTTTGTCACCGCCCGCACACAGTGCTGGCACGACATTTCAGGCACACGGAATTGTTCTACTGCCATCGCAGTTGCTCCTTCTGCAAAATAGCCCCCTACCCCCAGGGGGTACGCGAACTATTGTACTCCCGCAACAGGCGCATGTCAAGCCGAGAGCGACGTTCGAGCGAATGCAAGAAAAACACAACTTAATTGCAGATGACGCAGATTGGGAAGAGTCTTCAATTAACAGACTCATCAGCAACCAGAACGAACCAATCCTGTCAATCCTGTCAATCCTGTCTCAATTTGACACCAACCCCTGAAGCTTGTATCGTAGCAGCAACAAATCGCCATATAACCCTCTAGAACGCTATGCAACAGACTGCCCACATGTTCCACAACCCACACGCCCGCGCCACGCTGGATGTGCCGTCGGTCGGCCAGGCCACCCTCGATTTTCACCGGCGCTTGCCCGGCTACACCCCCACGCCCCTGGTGGAAGCGCCCCATCTGGCGGCGAGCCTGGGGTTAGGGCGGCTCTGGATCAAAGATGAGTCGTGCCGCATGGGCCTGCCTGCCTTTAAGATCCTCGGCGCTTCGTGGGCGGTGTACCAGGCCTTGCAGGCCCACATGGGCGCACCGTTTGCCCCCTGGCACACGCTCGATGATCTGGCCACCCAGCTGGCCCCCATGCGCCCGCTGCTGCTGGCCGCCGCCACCGACGGCAACCACGGGCGAGCAGTGGCCCACATGGCCCGCCTGCTTGGCCTGAGCGCCCACATTTTTGTGCCAGCGGGCACAGCCCAGGCCCGCATCGAGGCGCTGCTTGGTGAGGGAGCCGAGGTGACGGTGGTGGATGGTACCTACGATGAGGCCGTCGCCCGTTCGGCTGAACTGGCCGGGCCGCGCTGTCTGGTTATCTCCGACACCTCGTGGCCGGGCTACGAAGCGGTGCCGCGCCAGGTGATTGAGGGCTACAGCACCATCTTCGCCGAGGTAGATGCGCAACTGGCGCGTCTGGATGTGTCCCAACCCGATGTAGTGCTGGTGCAGATGGGCGTTGGTGCGCTGGCTGCCGCCGTGATCGGCCACTACCGCAGGCGGGCGGGCGGGCCAGCCATTGTGGGCGTGGAACCGACGCGGGCGGCCTGTGTGCTGGAATCGGTACGGGTAGGCACCATTGTCGCCGTTCCCGGCCCCCACGAGTCGATTATGGCCGGGCTAAACTGCGACTCACCCTCGCTGATTGCATGGCCGCTGCTGCTGCACGGCCTTGATCTGCTGGTGGCGGTGGACGACGAGCGGGCGCGGCAGGCCATGCGCGACCTGGCCAGCGCCGGACTCACCGCGGGAGAAACCGGCGCGGCGGGCCTGGCCGGACTCACCGAGTTGCTGGCTGGCCCCGATGCGGCTGCGGTGCGGGAATCATTGAAGCTGCGGCCCGACTCGAGTGTGCTGCTCATCGTCACCGAAGGCGCAACCGACCCCCAGGCCTACGCCCAGATTGTGGGCCGCCCCGCCGAAACATGCGCCATGCGCCGCCGCTGCCCGCTGTGCCAGTACGAGTGACGAGTGACGAGTGACGAGTTTTGGGACGGCAAGGGAAATAAGGGAAATAGTTCTTTGCGTCGGCTCGTCATTTCCTTCATTTCCTTCATTTCCCTTTTTCTGGTGGTTCTGGGTTCCCTTCGACAAGCTCAGGGCAGGCTGGGTGCTGGGTGGCTGGGTGCTGAGTTCTGGGTTCTGGGGTTCTGGGTTCTGGGTTTTGGGTTCTGAGTTCTCGGTTCTCGGTTCTCGGTTCTCTCAATTCTCAATTTTTCATTCTCAACTCTGTAATACTTCCCCCTCCTGCTTCGTCATAGATTGGTGAAGAGGTAAAACAGGAAAGGACGGGTGCGTGGCACCTGGCTCACTGACATGTAACCCAGGCCGCCACCAGGAGCTGGTAGCGGGGTGGTTCCAGGAGTTGCACCCTGGAATCTTCCGCTATCTGGTGCGCCTGCTCGATGATCAGGAGTCAGCGGCAGATTTAACCCAGGAGACTTTTATTCGTGCCCTCACCGCCCTGGTTAATCAGCCTGTGCCCGACAACCCTTCCGCGTGGTTGTACCGCATTGCCACCAACCTGGCCTACGATGCCATGCGACGGCGCAACCGTTTGCGTTGGTTGCCCCTCACCGGGC
>JALONX010000314.1 GCA_025454695.1 Chloroflexaceae bacterium | reverse complement strand
GTTGTCATTCCGACCGCAGGGAGGAATGACAACAAGGGGCGTTGCGAACATCGAGCCTCATTGTCACCCCGAACGAATGTGAGGCGTCTGCAGCGCATTGCGACGCCGAGCAGCGCTGTAAACAACGAACCTCAGTAATGCAGATTCTCCCTTACGGTCGGAATGACAATGAGCGGTGAGGTGGGGACGAAATGGCCTTGCCAAACAGTGTCGCGTCACTCCGATGGGGCGACGCAACACTGTCTGGCAATGAAAACCAATGCATGTTCAGTGTAAAGCTTACACCGAGCATACCATGGCAATCTCGTCGCAGCGATCCTGCTTAAAGCAAGTTTTGCAATCCTGCCAGATTTTGTGGGGAAAGATAAACTTGGGCACTTCACGGAAGCCCAGGCGGCTGAAAAACACGGGCTGCAAGGTGAGCGTAAAGAGCGTGGGGATGCCCAACTCGCGGGCTTCATCAAACAGCGGCTCCACCAGGCGCTTGCCCACGCCCTTGCCCTGAAAATCGGGGTGAACCGCCACGCTCACCACCTCGGCCAGGTCTTGCCATGTGGTTTTGAGCGCTGCGCAGCCCACCACTTCGCCGCCAGCGTCGGCTACGTTAAAATCACGGATGCGGTGATAGAGCTGATCCATCGTTTTGGGCAGCATGTCGCCCAGCGCGGCGTAGTGGTTAATAATCTCGTACAGGCGCGGCACATCGCCCACGCGGGCGCGGCGCACCGCCACTGCAGCATCGGAATGTACCTTCAGGCGGGGCAGGGCAACCGGCGGATTGTAAATGGCAATTGGAGCAGTTGTCATGGTTAAAGTATGAAGTTTGAGTTATGAAGTATGAATAGCAAAGAACCGAGAACCGAGAACCGGGCCTGCCCTGAGCTTGTCGAAGGGAACTGAGAACCGGAATTCAATGCGCAATCCGTAATTCGTAAAGCGCTTTTGCGTGTACATTGACAACAATTGCGTATCCAGCACGCATTACGTTTCACGTTTCACGTTTTACGTTTCACGCCGTTGAGTCACGCGGACTAAAGTCCGCACTACGCTACGCTACGCATTACGCATTACGCATTACGCATTACGCATTACGTTTCACGTCTCCTCACTCCACACCTCGTGCCAGTGGTCAATCTGGCGGAGGACTTGTTGCGGGGCCGTGCCGCCCAGGCTGTTTTTGCGGGCCACGCTGCGTTCAAAGTCGAATAGTTCGTAGATCGACTCGTCCAGTTCAGGCTGAATCGCCTGATACTCGGCTAGCGGCAGGTCGCGCAGGCTCAGGTTAAGTTCCTCGGCCCGCCGCACCAGCCGCCCCACCTTGCCGTGGGCCTCGCGGAAGGGTACGCCCCGCCGCACCAGTTCGTCGGCCAGGTCGGTGGCGAGCATGCCATCGTCCAGGGCGGCGGCCATGCGCTCCGGACGCGGTTTCATGGTAGCGATGGCGGCGGCGGCCACTCGTAGCCCGAGTTCTAGCGTGTCAAAACTGTCGAAGAGCGGCTCCTTGTCTTCCTGCATGTCCTTGTTGTAGGTCAGCGGCAGGCCCTTCAGCACCGTCAGCATGGTCACCAGATTGCCGGTGAGTCGCCCACTTTTGCCCCGCAGCAGTTCCATGCTGTCCGGGTTCTTCTTTTGCGGCATCAGGCTAGAACCAGTGCTGTAGGCGTCGTCGAGACTCACAAAGCCAAACTCAGCGCTGCTGTAGAGAATCACATCTTCGGCCAGGCGGCTCAGGTGGATGCCGATCAGGCTGAAGGCGAAGAGCAACTCAGCGACGAAATCGCGGTCGGCCACCGCGTCCAGCGAGTTGGTTGCCACCGAGTCGAACTCGTCCAGAGCCTCGGTCAGCGTTTCCCGTTCCACGCCCAGACTGTTGCCCGCCAGCGCCCCGGCCCCCAGCGGCAGCGTGCGAATACGAGCGGTGGCATCCTTCAGGCGAGCGCGGTCACGCTCAAACATTTCGACATAGGCCAGGCACCAGTGGCCGAAGCTTATTGGCTGTGCCCGCTGGAGGTGGGTGTATCCCGGCATCAGCACGGCGGTATGCTCGTCGGCCTGCTCCACCAGGGCCTCCTGCAAGCCCAACAGCCGCTCGCGGATGACGCGGGCCGCGCCGATGCAGAAGAGCCGAAAATCGGTCGCCACCTGGTCGTTGCGGGAGCGCCCGGTGTGGAGCTTCAGCGCCACCTCTCCCACCAGTTCATGCAAGCGGCGCTCAACGGCGGTGTGAATGTCTTCGTCGCCGGGTTGCGCCACAAAGCGCCCGCTGGCAAACTCGGCCCGCACCATGGTCAGGCCCTGCACCAGCATGTCGCGCTCATCAGCGCTGATCAGCCCGGCCTGCGCCAGCGCCCCGGCCCAGGCAATGCTGCCAGCCACATCGGCCTCGGCCAGCCGCTGGTCAACCCGAAACGAGTCATTAAACTGCCGCATGTCGTCGGCGGTTGGGGCCGAAAAGCGCCCGCCCCACAAAGAATGATCCATTGTTTGTCCTATTTTTATTTTTGCCACAGAGGACACAGAGAACACAGAGATTTTGATTGCAGATTGTAGAATGCAGATTGCAGATTGACGATTTGCAGACCGGAGACCGGAGACCGGAGACCGGAGCCAGAACCGGAAAAGTACAGTGTATGAAGTATGAATCGAGAAAATCTGAGTTACGCAGTACGTAGCACGCAGTACGCAGCACGTTTCACGTTTCACGCTTCACGCATTACGTTTCACGTTTCACGCTTCAGCCCCCTGTGCCCTCTGTGTTCTCTGTGGCTAATTACGTGCGGTACTCCGCGTTGATTTTGACGTAGTCGTAGCTAAAATCACATGTCCACACTGTGGCCGCGCCATCGCCCAGGCCCAGGTCGGCCTCGATCTGCACCTCTGGCACATTCAGCAGGTTGTGGGCCGCCTTTTCGTCAAAATCGAGGGGCAGGCCGTTTTCCAGCACCTTCAGCCCGCCGAAGTGCAGCACCACCCGGTTCGGGTCGAGCGTCGCGCCACTGTAGCCCATTGCACACAGCACCCGGCCCCAGTTCGGGTCGGCCCCAAACAGGGCCGTTTTCACCAGGGGTGATTTTGCCACCGTCATTGCCGCCAGGTGGGCATCGGCGTCGCTGGTTGCGCCCCGCACCGTAATCGTCACAAAACGGGTTGCGCCCTCGCCGTCGCGTACAATCTCCTGGGCCAGCCGCTGGCACACGGCCAGCAGCCCCTGCAAAAACGCCTGGCCATCGGGCGATTGCATGTCGGTGATTGGCGGCAGGCCCGCCGCGCCGTTGGCCAGCACCAGTAGGGTGTCGTTGGTGCTGGTGTCGCCATCAATGCTGATGCTATGAAACGAGCGGTCAGCCACATGGCGCAGGGCTGCGTCCAGGGTGTCAGACGGCAACGCGGCGTCAGTCGTCACCACCGCGAGCATTGTCGCCATGTTGGGGTGAATCATGCCCGCGCCTTTGGCCATGCCGCCAATGTGGCAGACGCCGCCGCTCGGCAACTCGACCCGCACGGCGCATGCTTTGGGGCGGGTGTCGGTGGTCATAATCGCCCGCGCCAGCGCCGGGCCGTGGGCGGGGCTGAGTCGCTCCGCCGCTTCCGCAATCCCCTGCGTCACTTTGGCCACCGGCATCGGCACACCAATCGTTCCAGTTGACATAACAAAGCAAGTGCTGGCCTCCAGCCCGAGCCGTTCCTCCACCGCCTGCACCATGGCCAGGGCTGCCGCGTCGCCATCGCTGCCGGTGCATGCATTGGCATTGCCGCTGTTGATGACCACCGCCCGCAGCCCGCCGGGGTTCCGTTGCATCAGTACCATGTCATACAGCACCGGCGCGGCCTTTACCGTGTTGGTGGTGAACAGAGCCGCCGCCGCACATGGCCTGTCGCTCAGCAGCAGCGCCAGGTCATCCCGCCCCGGCTTCTTAATCGCGCACGCCGCCGTTGCCGCCCGCCAGCCCGCCGGTGATGTGACGTGGCCCTGTTCGAGAAAGGTATGTATCATAGGAGTTACGAGTTACGAGTTACGAGTTACGAGTTACGAGTATCAAGGAGTAAAGGAAATACGGGAAATACGGGAAATGAAGGATATTGCGCCGGTACCCTCAGCATCATTTCCCTCATTTCCTTCATTCCCCTGGCTTCGGTTCTTGGTTCTCGGTTCTTGGTTCTGATGTTCGCGTTACTCCTCAGTCGGAATCGGCGCGGCGGGCTGCCCGGCGCTGTCTTCCGGCACGGGGGCCACATCCTTCCAGCGAATCGACTCACGGGCACCGATGTCGCGCAGGTGCAGCGTATCGTTGTATTTCACCAGCCGCCAGTTGGTGCGGCCCTCGCGGGTGTGGCGCTGCCAGTGGGTGATCGAGGTGTTGTGAGTAAAAAACTCGGCGGCGGGCAGCACATGCGAGGGCATCTGAAAGAAATGCACAAAGGTGCCGTCAATCACGCCGCCGTGGCACACCACCACAATCGTCTTGCCCTCGTGCGTGCGGGTGATGCGAGTGAAGGCCGCCGCCACGCGCAGCATAAAACTGCCCCAGCTTTCGCCGCCGGGGGCGATGGGGCGCAGGGGCTGGGTTTCAAAGTCGGGAAAGCCGAACTTCGCCCAGGCGTCGCCGTTCTGCATGCCGTCGGCCTCGCCCAGGTTTAGCTCCTGCACCTCCGGGTCGAGTTGCACTGGCAGCTTCAGGGCAGGCGCGATAATTTCCGCTGTTTGCCGGGCGCGGGGCAGGTCGCTGGCAATCAGCACATCGGCGGCGATTTCGCCCGTCGCCGCCAGCCGGTCACGCAGCCGTTCGGCCTGGGCAATGCCCCGTGGGGTCAGGCCCTCGTCGCCTCGCATGCCCGCCAGAATCGGCTTGACATTGCCCCAGGCCTCGCCGTGGCGAATAAGATAGAGATTGGTCATATATCGTTAAGGCTGAAGGATGAAGGCCGAAGGATAAATCCGCATCAGACAGAAGACACATGTTGCCACGTGGTATGCGGTCGCTCACAATTCAGCCTTTCGCCTTCATCCTTCATCCTTTCTTCAATAGCGATTGCACCTTGATGCCCAGGCCGTAGAGTTTGATGAAACTTTCGGCATCCTTTTGATTGTACACGGCATCGGGGCCAAATGTTGCCAGATCTTCGCGGTAGAGCGAGAACGGCGAGCGCCGCCCCACTACAATCGCATTGCCTTTATAAAGCTTCAGGCGCACTTCGCCGGTCAAATTGCCTTGAGTCGAATGCACAAACGAATCGTAGTGTTCGCGCAGCGGGGTGAACCAGCGCCCGTTGTAGACCAGGTCGGCATAGTCAATGGCGATGCGATCTTTAGCTCGCAGCGTCTCTTTATCCAGTACAATGCTTTCCAATTCGCGGTGGGCCAGGTAGAGAATGGTGCCGCCGGGCGTCTCATACACGCCGTGGCTCTTCATGCCCACCAGGCGGTTTTCCACCAGGTCAATCCGGCCCACGCCATGCTTGCCGCCCAGGGTGTTGAGCGTTTCCAGCAGTGGCACCAGGCCCAGCTGTTCGCCATTGACCGCAACCGGAACACCAGCTTCAAAAGCTACCACCACATACTCCGGCTCGTCCGGGGCGTTTTCCGGCGCAACGCTGAGCTGGTGCATGTCCTCTTCCGGCTCGTTCCAGGGGTCTTCCAGCACGCCGCCCTCGTGGCTGAGGTGCCACAAGTTGCGGTCGCGGCTGTAAATCTTTTCCGCCGTGGCGGTCACGGGCACATTGTACTCGGCGGCGTAGTCCAGGGCGTCCTGGCGCGAGCGGATCGTCCATTCGCGCCAGGGGGCGATAATCTTCAGGGTAGGGTTGAGCGCAAAATAGGTCAGTTCAAAACGCACCTGGTCGTTGCCTTTGCCAGTGGCACCGTGGGCCACCGCATCGGCCCCTTCCTGCTCGGCCACGCGCACCTGGTGTTTGGCAATAATCGGGCGGGCAAACGAGGTGCCCAGCAGATATTTGCGTTCATAAATCGCCCCCGCCTGCATGGTGGGAATGATGTAGTCGCGCACAAACTCCTCGCGCAGGTCATCTACAACCAGCTTGCTGGCCCCGCTCGCCAGCGCCTTGGCCTCCAGCCCGTCCAGCTCCTCGGCTTGCCCCAGGTCAGCGCAGTAACAGACCACTTCGCAGCCGTAGTTCTCCCGTAGCCAGGGCACAATCACCGATGTATCCAGCCCGCCGGAATAGGCAAGCACCACTTTTTTAACATCACCCCGTGGCATCTCTGAGTCGATCCTTTCGGCACTAAAAAAGCCAGCCTGCCACCTGGCAGTGCTGGCCTGAACCTCAACGGTAGCAAGCGCAACTAGCCAGACCGGCGGGCCGGCTGACAACGACGGAAACGACGCAACACGGGCAGGTTCAAGCCATAGGTTTCCTGACGGGAGGTGAACTTGCCAGCGGTGTTAAACAATGCCTTCATCGTGTTCTCCGCGCTACGACGCACTAGCGCGAGTATAGCATAGCGCCGCCCCCCCGTCAATATTTGACATGGCGGCATGGGTGTGCTATACTCTACTTCGCTGTGGGGGTGTAGCTCAGCTGGGAGAGCGCGACAATCGCACTGTCGAGGTCAGGAGTTCGAGCCTCCTCACCTCCACCAGCAGAGACCATAACCGGATCTGGGGCTTTAGCTCAGTTGGGAGAGCGCAACACTGGCAGTGTTGAGGTCAGCGGTTCGACCCCGCTAAGCTCCACCACACCGAACCCGTTCAGAAATGGACGGGTTTTTGTTTTGCGTAACGCCCGTAGTGCGGACGTTAGTCCGCGTTTTGGCAGGTTAGCAATATACGTGGACTAATGGAGTTTTACTTTTTAATCCGGACACGCGGTGCCGCCCTGGCCACCGAATGAATTCGGTAGCCCGCGCAGGCGGGCTTTGCACATGAGAGCCGCGCCCTTGAGGGCTACGGCGAGCAGATATACCCGTTTAATTTCTTAAAGTTCATAAGCGTGTTGTTTCGATGATTGTCTGGATTATTTTGTAAAGACGCATAAGCCCGCACTACCGCCAAAAACACACAAGCGGCACCTCCGCCAGTTGGCAGAAGTGCCGCTTGTGTTTCCTGCTCCATTGAGATTCAGGCCACCAGCACGCCCATGCGGTATTCCGCCTCGTGCCGGGCCAGAATCCCGTGTTTGCGTTCGATCCGGCTCAAAGCCCAGGAAAGTCGATCGCGCCCGGCCTCCACAGCGTTGTTCAGCCGATTGTACGCCTGCTGCGGCGTGAGTCCATCTTCGATGATGGCCAGTTCAATGGCTTCATCCGGTGACAGGCTGTAGTCTTCAACCATGTCCACCACTTCACTAAAGCGTGCAAAAAGTCCGTCAGTCTGCTGCACAAAACGCCACATACGTCCTCACCAACAATCAGGGGTGGCTCAAACGAGCTATTGTCGTAGAGCAAGTATAGCATACACAAGCGCATCTGCAAGAGGTATTCTCGTTATGATGTGGTAAAAATTTAGGGAAAACCCTGGTGTATAGTATGCACGAACGATGAGCGACGAGCGAGGAACGATGACCGGAGACGGGAGACAAGGGCTAGAGGGTTGACGATTGATGATTACCGGACACAAACGCAGAGGCGCAGAGGCGCAAAGGCGCAGAGACGCAAGAATAGCTGGCTTAAGATTACATTTCACGCCTCACGCCTCACGCAGCACGTTTCACGTTTCACGCCTCACGCAGTTCGCTTCACGTTTCACGTTTCACGTTTCACGCAGCACGCCTCACGCAGTTCGCTTCACGTTTCACGCCTTACAGATTACGTCTTACGGATTAGTGCGCTTTCCCTGTTTGTAAAACGCGCACATGGCCCGCAGTGGGCAGCCGTCCTGCCGCTGGAGGTAGGACTCACGGCCAGGCTGGCTGCTGTAGACCCGGCGGGCCGGGGGGCCGTCGCAGCGGGGCCGGGAAAGGCAGTAGCGCACGCACTCCTCGTTAATCAGCGCATGGTAATCGGCGAAGAGCTGGGGATTGAGCGTTGAGAACTGAGAATTGAGAATGGCTAGTTCTTGCTCGATGGTCGCTCGTACCGCTTCATACCTCGCCTTTTCCCAATCAATCTCCAAGCGCTGCTCGTCAATCTCCAAGCGCTGATCGCCAATCTGCAATCTGCAATCTGCAATCTGCAATCGAGAAAAGAGCCGTCGCGTATACGCATCCACCACAAACACCGGGTGCCCGCCGCCATAGAGCAGCACAACATCCGCCGTTTCCGGGCCGATGCGGGGCAGCGCCAGCAGTTCCTGCCGCAGGCTTGCCGTAGGCTGGTTCAGCATGGCCGCCGTGCTGTCGCCGTAGTTTTGGCTGATGTAGGCGCTGAGGGCGATGATGCCGGGGGCTTTTTGGGTGTGAAAGGCCACTGGGCGCAGCAGCAGCGCAAGCTCGGCGGGGTCGGTGGCGGCGAGGGCTGCGGGTGTGAGCAGTTGACGCTCCTTCAGCCGCAGGATGGCCCCTTCCACCGCTTCCCAGCGCGTCTGCTGCACCAGCACCGCGCCCAGCAGCATTTCAAAGGGCGGGTCGTCGCCAAAAAGCGGCCACCATGCCCGCACTGCCTCTGGCCCGTGCAGCGAGCCAAAGTGAGTCCGCAGGCTGGTGTAAATGTCGAGGAGCGTGCCGGACACGGAGTATTTACGATTGCTGATTGCCGATTTACGATTGTCAGAGGCTTCGATGGCACATGCTCCGACAATCGTAAATCGGCAATCGTAAATCCACAATCCTGTTACAGCTTGGCCACTTCCTCGGCTGCGGGCATGTACATTTGCGACATGTACTCGGCCAGCATGCGCCGCATGCTGAACTGGGGCGCAACCGTGGCAATGGCCTCTTTGCAATAGTCGAGCCAGCGGGCCGAGACGCCGTTGCTGTCGCGGCTGTCGTAGTAGGCGGGCACTACGTCGTTTTCCAGCAAACTGTAGAGCGATTGCGAGTCGTGCCAGTCCTGCTCGTCGGTGTTGCTGTACTCTTTTTCTTCGCCAATGGCCCAGCCGTTTTTGCCGTTGTAGGCTTCTGGCCACCAGCCATCGAGAATGCTCAGGTTGGGCGCACCGTTGAGGCTGGCCTTCATGCCGCTGGTGCCGCTGGCTTCGTAGGGGCGGCGCGGGTTGTTCACCCACACATCCACGCCACGGGTGAGCATGCGGCCAATCGCAATGTCATACTCTTCCAGAAAGATAATCCGCCCGGCCATGCCGGGCCGCATGGAGAGTTGGTACACATCCTGAATGAAGTGTTTGCCCGGATCATCCTTCGGGTGGGCTTTGCCAGCGAAAATGATCTGCACCGGACGACCAGGCCGGTTGAGGATGTTTTTGAGGCGCTCAAAGTCACGGAACAGCAGGGTAGCCCGTTTGTAGGTGGCAAAGCGGCGAGCAAAGCCCAGCGTCAGCACATCGTCTTCCAGAATGGGCCAGACGGCGGGCGGCTGGTTGAGAAAGGCAAAGCGCTTCTGATAGCGCTCGCGGGCAAATTCCAGCGTGGCCCGTTTGAGCTTGCGGCGCACCTCCCACAGCACATGGTTGGGGATGGCGTAAATCTTTTTCCAGGTGATCGGGTCGTCCACCTGGTCTTCCCAATCGGCCCCCAGGTAGGCATCGAAGAGCTGGCGCAGTTCAGGCGCGAGCCACGAGGCTGTATGCACGCCGTTGGTGATGGCCCCAATGGGCACTTCGTCGCGGCTTTTGCCGGGGAAGAGCCACTGCCACATGCCCCGCGACACATGGCCATGGAGCTGGCTCACGCCGTTGGCGTGGTGCGACATCTTCAGGGCCAGCGCGGTCATCGCAAACGATGGCCCCCAGCTCTGATCCTGGCGGGCCAGGTTCAAAAACTCATCGTGGCTGAGCTTGAGTTGGGGCCAGTAGCTCCAGAAGAACTTCTCCATCAGACTGAAGGCGAAGGCGTCGTTTCCGGCGGGCACTGGCGTGTGGGTGGTAAACACGCAGCGGGCCTGCACTTCGCGCACGGCATCGGCGAATGACATGCCTTTCTGCACCAGCTCGCGGGCCAGTTCCAGCACCAGAAAGGCAGCGTGGCCTTCATTCATGTGGAACACGGTGGGGGCCATGCCCAGCGCCCGCAGCGCTCGTACTCCGCCAATGCCCAGCACAACTTCCTGCGCAACGCGCATCTCTTCGTCGCCGCCGTAGAGCCGGGCCGACAGCTCCCGATCCTGGGGGCTGTTGGGGTGAATGTCGGTGTCCATCAGCAGCAGCGCCACCCGGCCCACCTGGAACTGATAGACTTTGGCGTAGATGGTGCGGCCCGGCAACTCGACTTCGACAATCACCTCGTGGCCGTCGGCGGTGCGGGCGGGCACGGCAGGAATGTTGGCGAAGTTGAGCTTGTTATACTCGGCGAACTGCCAGCCGCTCGGGTCGAGCCGCTGGCGGAAGTAGCCCTGCGGGTAGATAAAGCCCACCGCCGTGAAGGGCAGGCCCATGTCGCTAGCCTCCTTCACATGGTCGCCGGACAGAATGCCCAGACCGCCGGAGTAGATTGGCAGCGACTCGTGAATGCCGAACTCGGCGCTGAAGTAGGCAATACTCTGGTTCTTCGAGTCGGGGTAGTGACGGGTGAACCAGGTTTCCTTCGCGCCCACATAGGCATCGAAGCTGGTCATCACGGCATCGTACTGCTTCAGGTAGTTGGCATCGGCAGCGGCGGCCTGGAGGCGGCGTTCGCGCACGTCGCGCAGAAAGTCTACCGGGTTGTGGTAGTCCAGTTCCCACAAGTCGGGGTCAACCTGGCGGTAGAGTTCCTGCGCCTCGGGGTGCCATGTCCACCAGAGGTTGTAGGCGAGTTCACGGAGGCGGGCGATCCGCTCGGGGATGGGCGTAAACAGAATGTCGCTTTCCAGCGTGCGCATGCAAGCTCCCTCATTTCTGGTAACTGTATGCCCATTACATACAGCTACAATAGCAAAATAAAACAGCGGCCTGTACCGCCAGGCAAACAAGCTGGTGGTTTCAAGGCACGCCGTGGCCTATACTGGTGCAGTTCAGCCTGCATTGTACGCAAGATGTACCGTTCTGTCTAGCGTGAGATATGTGATGGATGCTGCGTGCGGCGTGAAACGTGAAACGTGAAACGTGAAACGTGAAGCGAACTGCGTGAGGCGTGAAACGTGAAACGTGAAGCGAACTGCGTGCTGCGTGCTGCGAACTGCGTGAAACGTGAAACGTGAAACGTAAAACGTGAAACGTGAAGCGAACTGCGAATTGCGTGCTGCGTGCTGCGTGCTGAGTAAACACAGTACTGCGTACTGCGTGCTGCGTGCTGCGTGAAACGTAATGCGTAATGCGTAATTCGTGCTCCGGTCATCTTGTCACCCTGCCTGCCCTGAGTATGTCGAAGGGTCATCTTGTCACCTTGTCATCTTATCCCCGGTCTTCCGTCTCCAGTCATCGTTCCTCGCCCTGCGTTCCTCGTTCTATTTTCTTCACTCTCAATGCTCAATGCTCAACTCCGTGGTATCATCATCTTTTCACGCCGGGCTGTGCGGAAGGAGATTTTCATCATGACCTCGCTTTTTACTGCCGCTGTTCATGCTGGTCGCCCTGAGTCGGGCGATCCGTCTATTCCATCAGTGCCGGGGATTGACCTGGCGGTGAGTTTTCGGGCTGAGAATGCGGCCACGCTGCATGCAATGCTGGCGGGCGAACAGCCCGGCTTTGCCTATTCGCGCTACGGCAGCCCCACGCTGGAGGCGTTTAGCCAGGCCATGTGTGCGCTGGAAGGGGCCGACACGGCCTGGGCCTGTGCTTCGGGCATGGCTGCCATTCATGTGGCCCTGCTGCTTTCCGGGGTGCAAGCGGGCGAAACGCTGCTGGCCGCGCAAGATTGTTATGGCGCGACCTTCGCCATTCTTGATGGCCCGCTGCGGCAGCTGGGCGTGCGGCCTGTGTTTGTAGATGCCACCGACCCGGCGGCGCTTGAGGCGGCGCTGATTGAGTATCGCCCCAGGGCACTGCTGGTGGAGCCGATCTCCAACCCACTGCTGAAGCTGTGCGATGTGGCGACGGCAGCGGAGTTGGCTCACCGCCACGGCGCACAGCTGATTGTCGATTCGACCTTTGCCACGCCCTACCTGCTGCGCCCGTTTGCGCTGGGGGCCGACATTGTGGTGCATAGCACCAGCAAATACATCGGCGGGCATGACGATGTGCTGGGCGGGGTGGTGCTGGCGCGGGCCAGCTATGCCGCCAGCCTGCGCCAGTTGATGATTCTGACCGGGGCGCTGCTGGGGCCGCAGGAGGCCTACCTGGCCCTGCGGGGCCTACGCACCCTGCCGTTGCGCATGCGCGAGCATTGCCACAACGCGGCCCAGGTGTCGGCATGGTTGAGCGAGCAGCCCGCTGTGGCCCGTGTCTACTACCCCGGCCTGGCCAGCCACCCCCAGCACGCCCTGGCCAGCCGCATGCTGCAGGGCGGCTTCGGCGGCATGGTCGCCTTCGATATACGTGATGCCGATGGCGAGCGGGTAGAGCGCTTCTTTGATAGCCTGAAGCTGGTGCTGCCGGTGACAACGCTCGGCGGCGTGGCCAGCCAGATTCTCTACCCGGCCCGGTCGTCGCACCGGGCGCTGCCGGTGGAGCGCCGCCACGCCATTGGCATCGGCGATGGCCTGGTGCGCCTGTCTGTGGGCATCGAAGACCCGGCGGACATCATGGAGGATCTGGCACGGGCGCTGTCCGCTGTGACCAGGTGACCCTTCGACAAGCTCAGGGCAGGCAAGGTGACAAGGTGACTGGGAGCATAATAGAGTTGCAACATTTTGCGTCTTCAGTGCATCTCTAAGTTGCTGCGTTTTTCATGCAAACTGCCAACTGGCAACTGCCAACTGCTATCATTGCTGCTCTGCTCCTTGGCCTGCTGCTGGCCATGGGGCTGCCCACCGCCCGCTTGTTTCCCGTGGGCGAGGTGGGCGACACGGCGGTGGCGCTGCGTTTTCTGCCAGCGGAAACGGCGGGCGGCACCACCTACCGCTGGACAAGTGGCGACAGTGCCCTGCGGTTGTTCGGGTTAAACGGCGCTCCCGGCAGCGTGCGCGTGCGGCTCACCGCGCCCGACCGCCCGACGGCCCCGCTGGTTTTCAGCTACGAGGGGCGAACGCTGGCGGAGGTGATGCCGCCGAACCAGTGGCGACGCTACACGCTGCTGCTGCCCGCCCCCGCCAATCCCTGGTTCACACCTCAACTCGGCCTGAACGGCGGGCAGAGTGCGCCCACTGCCAGCGACTCGCGCAGGCTGGGTGTGGCGGTGAGCGACATGCAACTGCGCCCGCTAGCCGGGCCGCACCCCTGGCGGCTGTTGGAACGGGCGCTGCTCCTGGTGCTGGCGCTGGGCGTGCCGCTGGCGCTGCTCAGTCAGCTAATTCGTGAGCCAGGC
>JALONX010000313.1 GCA_025454695.1 Chloroflexaceae bacterium | reverse complement strand
CCCATAAGCTCAAGCTCTGGGTTAAAAAACTCGCGCACCTCTTCGATTGTTTTGCTGATTTGAATAATGGAGTCGAGTTCAAAGTAACCTGGCGATACTATGACAATCACGTTATCTGAAGCGGTAAACGCATTGATGGTCAGCCACGAGAGGGCGGGGGGGCAATCAATGAAGATGTGGTCGTAATTCCCTTTGATTTTGTCCAGTTCGCGTTTTAGGCGTGCTTCCCGGTGGTCTTTTGCTGAGGTAAGTTCAATATCGGTATTTGACAAGAGAATGTGTGCCGGTACCACGTCAAGCCCTGGGATGGTCGTCGGATGCAGCGGGAGTAATTTTCTCTCAAGGATGGTTCGGTAAATCGTGTCATCTGCTTTGAGTTTTTCGTAGTCAGGGAGAAGAACCTTGGAGGAGTTGGCCTGGCTATCAATATCTATAAGAAGAATGCGTTTGTTTTGGCGGGCAAGTCCGGCGGCAAGTGAAATACTTGAGGTTGTTTTTCCTACGCCGCCTTTCTGAGATGCAATCGAAATAACCATAGTGTCCTTTAACTCGCCAAAATCCTCTCATACGATCAAGGGTCTTTTTTTGAGTTACGTAACGTTTTAATTATTTTCGATTGTGGCACGCGCATCAAAAATTTACAAGAGGTTATGCCTTCAACTT
Source organism: Chloroflexaceae bacterium (assembly GCA_025454695.1). Classification (GTDB taxonomy): domain Bacteria; phylum Chloroflexota; class Chloroflexia; order Chloroflexales; family Chloroflexaceae; genus JALONX01. The sequence goes on along the minus strand of JALONX010000313.1, from coordinate 6,276 downwards.
CTCTATGGCTTCCTCAAGTGGCAACCCTTCAAGCGCACACCAGACGCTAAATGCATCAATCACTTGGCCGCTTTCAGTGTAAAACACACACTGCGGGGCGTATCCAAACGCCACAAACTCCCCGTAACGACTGCGGTTCTTTGCTGGTCGTAGCTCAAGGCTTGGTCTTGCGTCTGCGTGTTTGTGATGGGGGCAAGGGCAGTGCATCAGCACACCACCATTAAACAGGTGCTGGGCAATCCGCCCTCCTGACCGTTCTAACAGCCCAACAAGGTTGACCGATTGGTTATAGTGGCGGATGAAACTCTGGTCAGCACTGCGCCCGTGTGGGCGCACTGGTGGTGCTTCCGGCTCTCTGGTACGTGTGGGGGAATGGGGGAGACGTACAACCTCGTTTTGCGGCAAGTCTCGTAGGAGACGCACCGCTTGGCGTACCACATATTCACCTGTGTCAAGGTCGAGTACGTGGTCGTCAGGGAGCAATAGTCGCCCGCGTTGTCCTGTCCAGCGGTGAACACCTAGGGGCAAGCGTATGGTTTTTTTGGTGGGGTAGGTCTCAGCGGAAATGCCTGCTTGCTGGGCAAGTTGTTGGGCAAGGCGGCGCAGCCGCTCCGGTTCGGTGCGTTCTTTGAACAAGAACCAGATATGCCCCCCCTGATGCTCGTCGTTCACCGAGGTTTGCGCAAATCCGCGAAACCCTTGCAGGGTCGCCAACTCAAGTACACGACGTACCAAAGCCTCGCCACCAGCGTCAATGTCCAGTGCTGCGGCTCTGGCTAAACCGTCCGGGTCTACGAGGCAGGCCGCGACGGTAATGTCACCACGTAGATGGGCTTGAATGAGATCGCGTGTGAGCGGGGGGTAGACGCGCGTACCGTCGTGCTCAATGACAACTTTACTGTATTTGTGTATCGCGCCGCGCCGGTTCATCTTGGCATATGCGGGCGGCTCAAAGCCAAGAATGGTGTCGTAGTATGCACGTACCAGCGGATGGGGCTGTTCCATAAGATGCGCAGTGCGTAGAGAAGCAACACATTACACCTAGCATCATTATCTCAGCGGTGTCAAGGGAATGCGGAATGAGAGGGTCATTGGTGTGTATGGGTAGTGTGTACGGTTCGACAAAGCCATCCGTGTCAATCAGCACCAGCCCTTTCACACGGTGGGGATGCAGCAGGGCTGTCGCCAGCGCGTATTTGCCTCCCATAGAATGGGCCGCAAACGTTGCTCGTTCCAGCCCCAGCCGGGCCAGCAAGCCGACGAGCAGATCGGCGCTGAGTTGCAGCGAGTAGGGCGCATCGCCTGGTTTGGCCGAGCGCCCAAAGCCCAGCAGGTCAACCGCGAGGGCGTGGTAGCCGTTGTGGGCCAGCAACTCCAGCGACGGACGCCAGTCCTCCGCCGCGCCCGCAAAGCCATGCAGCAGCACCACTGGCGGCCCCGCCCCGGCCTCAAGGAAGTGCAAGCGGTAGTTCTCGATGGTGAGGTAACGACTGATAATCATGTTGGCGATTGGCAATTAGCAGTTGGCAATTAGCAGTTGGCAGTTGGCAGTTGGCAGTTGGCAGTTGGCAGTTGGCAGTTGGCAGACCGCAGTTGGCAGACCGCAGTTCGCAGTTCGCAGTCTCCCGTTAGCCTTGTTGCAGCCCTATGCTACAATGATACCCACAGACAGCCGCCTGCGCAACACAAAGTGGATCTTGTTGATCACGTCAGGGGTAAATCATCACTCGTAACTTGTAACTCGTAACTCGTCATTGTACTATGGCACCTGTGCTTGAGGTTCTCCAGAATCTGGCTCGCCAACGGGGGCGCGAGGGCGTCAGCTTTGAGCTGCTGCGAGATGTGGCCGCTCGCCCAGGCACACGCATCAGCCACCTGCCCATCAGCCAGCGCCTGGAAGAAGCATGGGTGAAGTTGACCGGCGCGCCCTTCTACCAGCACCAGTCGCTGGCGCTGGCCGCCATGCGGCGGGGCGAAAACCTGGCCCTGCTCGGCCACAGTTTTGCCAGCGGGCAGACGCTGCACCTGCTGCTGTTTGAGGCGCTGCGCGAAGAGAACCGGGCCAGTATGCTGCTGCTGGCTCCCAGCGACGGCGCGGCAGAACGCCATCGTCAGGCCCTTGAAGCGCTCAACCAGGCGCTGGGCAGGCCGCTCACAGTGGCCCTGGTGGAGAGCCAGCGCCCCAGCCGCGCCGCCACCAATGCTCGCCTGCTGATCGCCACACCCGCCGCCCTCCATGGCCGTTTGCTACGCTCGCACGACCGCGCCTGGCAGCATTTCTGGCCCGCCCTGCAGCTCATCGCCCTGCCCGATTGCCACACCTACCAGGGGGTTGCAGCGGCGCACCTGGCCCAGTTGCTGTTCCGCAGTAGCCGCCTGCCCAGCGCTGGCCCGCCCCAACTCCTTGCCACGCTGGCCAACGTTGATGATGCCCGCAACGCCCTGCAGAGCCTTGGTGTCCATCCCTGGGCTACCGTTGCCGTGAACGATGTGCCTGCCCCGGCGGGCCAGGTGGCGCTCTGGCGTAGCAGTGGCGACGTGCGCCGCGAGGTCGCCTCGTTGGCAATGAACCTGCGCCGCGAGGGCTTTACGGTGCATATCACCTGCCCGCCGCTGGAACTGCCGCTGATCCGTCAGTTTGCTGGCACCGAGACTGAAGGGGTGACCCTGGACAGCTTGCCGCTGCCTGCCCAGGTGCAGCTGGTGGTCGGTGCGGACGAGATGCTGGCCACGGCCCGTCAAATTGCCAGTAGCGGCAGTCAATTGACGCTGCTGCTGCCACGCCTACACCCAACCGAGCGCACCCTGTTTCGGGACGAGCAAACCGCCAAACAGGGCCTGCTGGATGATCCGCCACCGCTGTGGCTGCCCGCGTGGGCGAATGGCTATATTATTTCGCAGCACCTGGTGTGGGCGGCCAGCGAACAGCCTTTGCGGGCCAGCGAAGTGCAGGCCTGGGGGGCCGAGCGCATGGTGGCCCAGATGGAAAGCCAGGGTAAACTGGTGCAACTGCCGGACTCCGAAGCCCTCTGGCAGCCGCTCAATGCCGACACGCCCTACGATGATTTTGACCTCGCCACGGCGGGCAGCCAGGCAGTTGTGCTGCACGATGAACGCAATCGTCCACTTGACCGGCTGAATCCCGCCGCCCTTGACCGCTGGGCCTTTCCCGGCGCGGCGCTACCAGTGGGCATCGGCGGTTTCCGAGTCTTGTCGCGTGATGACGACGGGCAGACGGTGCTCCTGCGGGCCGAAAACAGCGGCTTCCGCACCATGCCGTTGCGCCGTTGTAGCGTGACCGTGCGCGAAGAACGGGAACAGCGCGAACTTAAAGGTCGCAAACTTGCCTGGGGTCGGGTGCTGGTGGATGAAGAGGTGTATGGCTATCGGGAGGTGCATCCCGGCCAAGCCCCTGCCGAACGGGCGCTCACCGTTCCCCTCGAAGGGCGCTGGTACGCCCCGGCCCTCTGGCTGGAGTTGCCAAAGGTGGCTGCCGAACGCATGTCTCAGGCCGAAGCCGCCGCTCAGCTGGTGGGCTGGTCGTTGCCGCTGGCCCTGCCGCTGCGGCTGCTAGCCAGCCCCACCGACATGGTGCCGGTGTATGATTCGGCGCAGCGGCGGCTCTACATGGTGGAGGCTCAGCCGGGCGGGCAGGGCCTGGCCACCTGGCTCTATGCCAACCTGGAACAGCTGCTTCCGCTGGCCTACGACATCGCCATGGATTGCCGCAACGACCCGCTGTTTGATGCGGTGGCCCGGGCCGATAAAGACTGGCTACTGGGCCTGCTCGGTGGTGAGTCCACGCCATTAGAGCCGCCCCGGCCTGTGCCACCAGTCGCTCGCCCCGTGACTACACCTGTGGAACCGGCCCGTTCGGCGTCGCCCCCACCGCCCGCTGCGCCGCCTGCCAGGCCAGCCCCAGCGCCTGCTGCCGCGACAAAGCCCGAGCGGGAGCGCAAGCCCGAGCCAGCAGCCCCGACACGCTCGGCCCCACCGAGCCAGCCCGAACAGACCCCGCTGCCGCTGCGGGCGGACGAACGGCCTGCGCCAGCCCCAGATCGCCCAACCTCCGAGCCAACGCGCCCGGCCCCCGAACCGCCACGGGCTGTGCCGGTGCCACCAGCCAGCCGCAAAGCGGCTCAGCCGCTGCCGATGAATCGCCCGTCGCAGCCGCCAGCAGCGGGCAACGGCAGTACCGAACGCCGCCACGGGCGGGGCTTCTTCCCGGCGCGCCGGAATGATGACCGGGGCAAAGCCCCAGACCGGGGCCAGCAGCCTGACCGGGGACGGGAGACCGGCGACCGGGGCCAGCAGCCTGACCGGGGACGGGAGACCGGTGACCGAGGTCAGGCGGGCAGTTCGCAGTCGGCAGCGGGCAGTTCGCAGTCGGCAGCACATGATCAGGAGCAGCCGTCTCCGGTCTCCGGTCGTCGGTCGCCGGTTACACCACCGGCTCCGGTCACACCACCGGCTCCGGTCAATTCTGAGGCTGCGCCAGATGCTTCGGCGATGCTTGAGCGGCTGCGGCGCATGCGCGAACAGCGCGAAGCGGCCCAGACCTCAACCGCTGCGCCAGCGTCGACTCCCCGGCGGGCCAGCAACGGGTTGCCGCCAACGGCTCGCTTCCGCGTGGGCGATCAGGTCTTCTGCCTGCCCTATGGCTACGGCGAAGTGAAGTCGAGCCACATGGAAGACGACCGTGAGCTACTCGAAGTGCATTTCCCCGACTATGGCCAACTCCAGATCGACCCCTCCGTCAGTATGGTGCGCCGCATGGAAGGCAAAGCCGACGACGACCCGCCGTTTTAGTTGTTTTACTGCTGAGGGCACGGAGCCTGCCCTGAGCTTGTCGAAGGGGACGCGGAGAAGAATGTAGGTGAATTGTGTGCGCTCCGCGCCCTCCGCACCCTCCGCGGTGAATTTTTAACGGTCATCCAGGGGATTGTTACCCTTGACACAAGCCCGGCGCTCTGCTACGATTTTTAGTGTGGGGAGTAGCCACCCGATCTTCGGGGACATCAGTCGTCAACACAGAGCCTGGCTCTCGGCTGATGGGGACGTGTATGACACGCATGGCAAGACCAGCGCATGATCATGCGCTGGTCTTTTTTATTTGAGGAGCACCTTATGGGCTGGTCATTTCGCTTGGTACGGGTCGCTGGAATTGACATAAAAATTCATTTCACCTTCTTTCTAGTGTTATTGCTGGCCCTGCCCTGGGGCAGCCAGTATGGCGTGCAGGGGGTGCTGTTTGGGGTCACGCTCATTCTGCTGCTGTTCGTGTGTGTGACGCTGCACGAGCTGGGGCATAGCCTGGCTGCCCGCTTCTTCGGCATCCCCGTGCGGGAAATTGTGCTGCTGCCGCTGGGTGGCGCGGCGCTACTGAGTCGCAACCCTTCCAAACCGTTGCACGAACTGGTGATCGCCCTGGCCGGGCCGCTAGTCAACGTGGTGATCGCAATCATCCTGGCGCTTGTCACCGGGGCGAGCCTGCTGGCCGGGGGAATTGACGGGCGGGCTTTGCTTGAAGGCGGCGCGACTGGACTTTCGTTCACAACGCTGCTGCTCTGGCTATTACAGGCCAATATTCTGCTGGCACTGTTTAACATGCTGCCTGCCTTTCCGCTAGATGGCGGGCGGGTGCTGCGGGCGGTGCTGGCGCTGTTTATGAACTACCAGCGGGCCACCCGCATCGCTACTGTCACCGGCCAGGTGCTAGCGGTGGGCCTGGGGGTGCTGGCGCTGTTCACGGGCCAGTTTATGTTGTTGCTGGTGGCGATTTTTATCTTCTTTGGGGCGGGCCAGGAACAGGCCGAAAGCCAGGCCCACACCATGCTGACCACGCTGCGCGTTGGCGACGCCTACAACAAACACGCCCTGCGGCTGGAAGTGGGCGACCGGGTGAGCAAAGCGGTGGACTACATTCTCACCAGCTACCAGCCGGACTTTGCGGTGATGCAGGGCAGCACCCTGCTGGGCATTGTAACGCGGGACGATGTGCTGCGGGCGCTGGCCAGCGACCACCGCGACATGTACGTGACAATGGTGATGCGCCGTGAGGTGATACGAGTCGATCACAATGCCATGCTCGACGAGGTGCGCCAGACCATGAGTGAAAAGAACACCCGCATCGTCGCCGTGTACGAAGGCGATGTATTTCTGGGCCTGGTGAGCATCGAGGACATCAGCGAGGCCTACGCTGTGATGGCCTTTGTGCAGCGCCAGGAAGCCGCCCGCAAGGCAGCGCAGGTGGGTGGCACTGGCGACAGCGTGCGG
>JALONX010000312.1 GCA_025454695.1 Chloroflexaceae bacterium | reverse complement strand
CCAGAAGCTGAGGCCCTGGGCGAAGAGGGCGAGTGGCACCAGCAGCGCCAGCGCCCGCCCCCAGCGGCCTCGCTGCCAGCACCAGCCCAGGGCCACCCCGCCACCCATGCACAGGGCCGGGTAGAGAAACGCCACCCAGCGCAAGCCCTGATCGGCCACCAGCAACAGCCCCTGCGCCAGCACCACACCAATCCACCATGCCGCCAGCAAGGTCGCCAACGCCAGCGTTTCGCCGTTGGCAGGCTTACACCACCAGAGCAACACCAGCCCCAACAGGCCCAGCCCGCTCAACAGCGGCGGCAAAAATCCACCCGGCAGAAACAACGTCTGCACAAAGCTGGCCCCGATAGCGAGCAGCCCATTGCCCATGCCCCCGTCGTTTGAAGCCGTGAGACGTTCACCAATGGCCGCCAGAAACGGCGGTGCGAGGTAGTAGCCCAGCAGCGCCAGCAACCCCGCCAGCGCCGCCACCAGCGCCACCTGCCCCGTTGCCCGTAGCCGGGCCGCGTCGCGCCCAGGCAGGCCGAGGCCGCCGTTTAGCCCCAGCCAGCCCAGCAGCGTCAGCCCCAGCGACATGGCCACCCCAAAATGACTGAGCAAGCCGACGGTAATGAGGACAATGGGAACGAAACTGCGTACTGCGTACTGCGTACTGCGTAAGGTAAGTTCTGCATGCTGCGCCTGCCCTGAGCAAACGCGAAGGGTGCCGCGTGCTGAACCGGGCTTGAGTGGGGTCGAGGAATGCTGCGTAATCTGCAATCCCTGTATCGCTGCGTCTCTGCGTCTCTGCGCCTCTGCGTTAACAATCAGGGCGAGCCAGGCCAACGCCGGGAGCGCTAGAGCCTGCCCGCCCAGGTTGGCGTATTCGCCCGCCGAGAACGAGGCCAGCAGCGGCGGCGGGGCCAGATAGAGCGCCGCGCCCAGCAGCGCCGCCGCCTGCCCCAGCCCGGCCCGCCGCAACAGCAGCCAGATCAGGCCAACCACCAGGCTGTCGAGCAGGGCGACGCCGGATTGCACCAGCAACACCCGCCCGTCCATCGTCACCGGGAAGAGCAGCTGAAACGGAGCCAGCAGCAGGTAGAGCGCCGGGGGATAGGGCTGCTGCCCGCCGCCAGCCTCCGCAGGCAGCGTGGTGGTGAACTGCACTAGCCCCAGGGAGACTCGCAGCAGGTTGTTGGCATTTAGGCGGTGATCGCTAAAAATCGCGTGGGGGTGGAGCATGCCGCCGAGCCGCAGCGCAAAGGCTAGCAACACCAGCGCCAGCACCGGGCCAAGCATTGAGAATTGAGAGTTGAGAATTGAGAATTGAGCAGGCTTTGGCCAAGATAATCTGGATAATGCCCAGAGTGTAGCAGCAGGCAGGGCGCAGATCAGGGCCAGCAGGGCCAGGATGGGCGTGAAGACGCCGAGGGTGGCCCGCTGCGTGGCCAGCACCAGCGCCAGTGCCAGCGCCGCCAGCAGGGCAATTCCCGCCATCAGGGGGCGCGCCAGCGTAAGCATGCGCCCCGTGGCGTAGAGCAGCGCCAGCGCCCCCGCCAGGGTAGCCAGGTGTGGCAGTGGCGGCAGCTGCCACCCACCGATTGAGCGCACGGTTGCCTGGCGTAGCACAAAGGCCAGGTTGGTGCGAGGGTCGCCAGGCGGGGCGTAGGCGGGCGTCTGCATGGTCAGCCGCAGGTCGCCCACTGCGTCGGCGGGCAGCAGCAGGTGGTAGCGGCGGGGCGTGGCAGCAACGCTCAGGGGGAGTTGGTGCGGGCCAAGCCGCCATGTGCTGCTGGCTGCTGTTCCATCGGCGCGGCCACTACTGGCCAGCAGACTGACTGCCCAGGGCCCGCCGCCAACCCCAGGCAGCAGCAGCGTGGCTTCGGGCTTGAGCCAGCGGTAACCAAAGCCCGGCGACGCTTCCCACCAGTTCAGCGTTTCAGGCTTCGGTTCAGACTCGTGAACGCCCCAGAGGTAAGGCCGGTCGTCCTCGCGCCGCCCGGTAGCGGCATCGCCGCCTACCGCCAGCGTGAGGCCCAGGGGCGACTGGTAGGCCAGCACCCAGCAAGCCAACGCCACCAGCAGCACAGCCAGCAGCGTCAGCACATCGGCCCACAGCCCAGCAAAAAGCGAAGGACGAAGGCTTACGGCGTTCACAGCCGTCCTTCGTCCTTTTACAACAACCGCATGAGCGCTTTGAGATTTGAGATTAGGGGTTGGAGAATCAGGCATTACGCATCACGGGTTAGCCACCACGCATATATCCTTCGCGTCTCTGTGCCTCTGCGTCTCTGCGTTTCACAAAAAAGCCGCCTATGTCGGGCGGCCACTCCAGGAGATAACCACGACGCCAAGCACAATAATGCATGCACCGATGATTTTATTGATCGTGATCTGCTCATTCAGCAGATAGTAGGCCGGAATCATGCTGATGACGTAGCTGAGGGCTAGCATCGGGTAGGCAAATGAAAAGTCAACCCGCGAGATCACCCCAAGCCAGAAGAGCGCCCCGCCGAAAATCAGGGCAAAGCCCAGCACCACCCGCCATTCGGTGAATGTCCGCCAGACTGTCTCGATATTCGGGCTAAATTCACCGACCCGATTTACGCCTGCCTTCAAAAATAACTCGCCTGCCACCGTCAGGCAGATTGCGGTCAACAACAGAGCAAAAATTGGCAACACAGTTCGTATCCTTTGAATCGAAAACCACGCCGCTGGTACAGCAGCAGTCCGAGCAGATTGTCGTGCGTCGTCCCTGTTCATAGTGATTGCAGATTGTCTGATTTCAGATTGCAGATTGAGCAACCATTGCCGGTTGGCAGGTTCGCAGCCTTACGCTTTACGCATGAGGAGCGCCTGGCCCCCGTCCCCGGTCTCCCGTCTCCGGTCTCCCGTCCCCGGTCTTAAGTACGCTCCAGCACATACACCCCATAATCGCAGATGCCGCTGCGCATGGTGTAGCTCCGTAGCAGCCCAAAGCCCGGCCCGAAAATGGCCCGGTAATCGGCCTCAGCCCGAATATAGCCACCCCGATCCAGCCAGTGCATGGCGTGCCCGGCCACGTTCCAGGGGTCAGGCGGGGGAATGTCTTCCATCACCAGCGCGATTGCGCCAGGCCGCAAGACTCGGTGCAGTTCCCTCATCGCCGCTCTGGCCACCGCGTCGGGCAGGTGGTGAATAACCCCCAACACCAGCGCTGCATCAAACTGCTGGCTGCGCAGGGCTAGCATGTCGCCGCTGGTGGCCACAAACTGGCCACCGTGGGCCTGGCCCGCATGGCGCAAGTAGGTGGTGGAAAGGTCAATTCCCACGTAGCAGTGGGCGGGGAAGCAGGGCGCAAGCTCGCCCGTGCCACAGCCAAAATCGAGAAAACGGCGCTGGCCTACCTCGCGCCAGGGGGCCAGTTCCTGCTCGATCACGCGCTTTTCGCCCTGAAAGCCGGCTTCCACAATCCAGCGCAGGCTGTTCCAGAGTTTCGGTGTGGTGCTGATGCGGTCAAGCAGCCCTTGCACGGCTGAGCCGCCGACGGGAGGTTCAGACGCGGGCGATGCTGCCGTTGTGGAGGTTCCCATGGTAGTGTCCGTTGTTGCGTAGGGTTTGTTGCTGGTTGCTGCCATGCACCACGGCGTGTTTGCCGCTGTGGGCCAGCGTCACAATCGAAAGACCAAACGGAAAGCGCCCGCCCATGCCAATCCAGGCCGCTTCCAGGGCAAACGGCCAGCGCAGCGCCTGATTCAGCGGCTTCGGCGGCAGCCCCATGGCCGACTCGGGTTCGCTGGGGGCCGGACGCATGCGTTCGAGCAGGCGTTGGGCAAGCGGCAGCGGAAAGAGCAGGCTCAGCACATAGCTCCAGCGCTCCGGGTAGAAGCCCGCCTCGCGCAACAGTTGATGGGCGCTGCTAGCGTTGTAGCGCCGCCGGGTGTGTACCTGGGCATCGTGGCGGCTGTAGAGAAAGTTGTAGGCAGGTAGGCGAATAAGCAGCCGCCCGCCCGGCTTCAGCACCCGCCGCACCTCCCGCAGGGCCAAGCCTTCGTCGGGCACACCCCGGTGGTACAGCACATCAAACGACGTGACCAGATCGAAGCTATTGTCGGCGAAGGGCAGCGCCAGCACCGACCCACGGCTGAAGCGCCCTGGCAGGCGGGGCCAGCCCAGTTCCGCCGCTTCCGCCGCCAGATCCATGCCCACCACGGTGCCGTAGCGCCGCAAAAACAGCCCATCGCCGCCGGTGCCGCAGCCCGCATCAAGGATGTTCAGGTCGCGCCGCCCGGCATAACACGAGTCGAGCAGCGCAGCATTGATGGCCCGCATGCCGCCATACCACCAGTGGTTCAACTCCACCGCCGCCATCGTTTGATATTCGCCACGTTCCATCGTTCAGTTTCTTGCCACAAAGAACACAGAGGGCATAGAGAGGCTTCTTGCAAACACTCTGTGTTCTCTGTGTTCTCTGTGGCAAACAACATTGCAGGTTTACCTGCGCCAAAGCCGCACTATACCAGAAGGTGCAGGGGCGTGCAAATTTATTATTTCACCACGGAGGCCGCAGAGAACACGGAGTTTTTGCATAAAGACACCTCCGCGTCCTCCGTGGTGAACAACTATTTCAGCGTTTTCCGCACCAGGTCAAACGTTTCGCGGACGTAGCAGTAGCTGTTGCCCGCCAGCCTGCCCACCGGCTGGAGGCGATGGATGTCTACCCGGCCCTTGTCGTCCAGCAGGTCGTCGCGCAGGTGCATGTGCTTAATGACGCCCACCACGAGCGTGGTGCTGCCCTGCCCTTCGCCCAGCGGCAGGCTGGTGTGCAGCACACACTCGAAGTGTACCGGCGACTCAGCCACGCGGGGCGGGCGCACGGTGTGGCTCGGCACCGGCGTCAAGCCCGCCGCCGCAAACTCGTCCACCTCAGCGGGGTAGTCGGTGGCGGTGTCATTCATCGCTGCCGCCGTCGCCTCGGTCACAATATTGACCACAAACTCGCCTGTTTCGAGGATGTTGTGCAGGGTATCCTTGCGCCCCTGCGCCCGCGCCCCGGTGTAGTTAACCGAGATCATCAGGGCGGGCGGGTTGGAGCCAAGGGCGTTAAAAAAGCTAAACGGGGCCAGGTTACGCAGGCCGTTTTCGTCCTGCGTCGAGACCCAGGCAATCGGTCGGGGCACCACCGTGCCGATGATCAGTTTATAGAGATTCTGCTGGGAAAGGGTCGTCGGGTCAATTTCCATCGGTTGTTATCCTTTATAATTCACCGCTGAGAGCGCGGAGAACTGAAACGAGGAACTGAGAGGCGATGACGCTTGCTGTAAAGGCTCATTATCATAATTCATCACTCACACATCATACGTTTGGATTGTCTCCGGTCTTTAGACAAGGCCCGAAGGAATATCTCATACTTGACCATGCATAATGCGGACTTATGAGTCTTTCCAACATAATCCAGACAGCTATCGGGGCAACACGCGTATGAAGATTAAAAATTACATCCGGTATAGCCCGCGCAGGCGGGCTTCGCAGCGTCAAGCCGCGCCCTTGAGGGCTACGGCGAGCAAATATACCCGTTTAATTTCTTAAAACTCATCAGCGTGTTTTCGGCTTCCAGACGCCGAATTCATTCGGTGGACAGGTTGACAGCGCGTGTCTGGATTACAAAGTAAAACTTCATTAGTCCGTGTGGAGGCCAAAACGCGGACTAAAGTCCGCACTACATTTACTCCACATAGTAGACCTGATATGAACCTTGTCTTAGTTCCAAGAAAGTAAACATTACCATGCACATTCTCGTCACCGGCGGGGCCGGGTTTATTGGCTCGCACCTGGTGCGCTGGCTGCTCGCCCAGGGCCACCACGTCCGCGTGCTGGACAATTGTAGCACGGGCAAACGGGAGCGACTCACGCCATTGCTGGCCGATCTTCAGTTCATCGAGGGCGACATTTGCGATATGGCCACGGTGGAACGGGCCAGCACGGGCGTTGAGCTGATTTTTCATCTGGCGGCAATGGTGTCGGTGGTGCAGTCGGTGGAGCAGCCCCGGCTGGCCCAGGAAACCAATGCCAACGGCAGCCTGCATGTGTTGCAAGCAGCGCGGGCGGCTGGCGTGCGGCGGGTGGTGCAAGCCTCCACATGCGCCGTCTACGGCAATAACGAGAAGCTGCCGCTGGGCGAAGATGAACTGCCCCAGCCACTATCGCCCTACGCCCTCACCAAACTGGCCGCCGAGCATTGGGGCCAGCTCTACACAAGCCTCTACGGCCTGGAAACGGTGGCTCTGCGCTTTTTCAACGTCTATGGCCCAGGGCAAGACCCGGCCTCGCCCTATGCTGCCGTGGTGCCGCGCTTTGTGGCGGCACTGCGGGCAGGCAAGCAGCCCACCATCTACGGCGATGGCGGCCAGTCGCGGGATTTTGTCTTTGTGGGCGATATTGTGCAGGCACTGTGGGCGGCGGCAAACGCGCCAGAGATTGGCGGAGGCGTGTTCAACGTAGGCCGGGGCGAGGCCACCAGCGTGCTGGAGTTAGCCCAGAACATCGGCCAGCTGCTTGGCACACCCGTAAGGCCGCACTTTGCCCCGGCCCGTGAGGGCGAAGTGCGCCACTCCTGCGCCGACGTGTCACGGCTGGCGCAACAAGTTGGCTTCCGGGCAGGCGTGAGTCTCCGCGAAGGACTAGCGGCGACCATGAACGATTGATCCACGAAGAAACGCAATACAATATCTCACAAAGGCACAAAGCTCACAAAGAATCGCAGATGCATATGTGCTTGCGACTCCTTCGCGAACTTTGCGCCTTTGTGAGCGCTACTTCCGGGCAATGAGCTAGAGCGAATTAGTACGCCGTCAACGAAGTTTCTTGTGTTTCCAGGTCAACACGCTTATGAGCTTTAAGAAATAAAACGGGTATATGCGCTGGCCGTAGCCCTAAAGGGCGCGGCTGGGAGCTGCGAAGCCCGCCTTTGCGGGCTATACCGAATT
>JALONX010000311.1 GCA_025454695.1 Chloroflexaceae bacterium | reverse complement strand
TTGGGCTAGAGCGCTATGTACTTGCCGTAGGTGCTACCGTGTTGGTTCTGGTGGTGCTCAATCTGCTCAATCGGCTTGATACCGTCAGGCCCGGTAGCAATGGCGATGATGCAGGTGGGTAGACGGAGAGCAGCCCAATGCCGTACCACACCATGGGCAGCACCAGCGTAGCCCACGCACGGTGGGCCAGAGCAATTCAGCAAACCGCCCCCGTCAGTAACAGAACTTACGCGGTCGTGAACAAGCGTTTGGAGCGCGACGGGCGCGAACGCACGCAGAACGCACGAAAAACAGCGATCGTTCGTGGGTTTCGCGCATGTTCGTGGGTTTCGTGTTCCAACGCCTGCTCACCGCGTACCTCCTGTTAGGAAATGGTGTTTGGTGTTGTACAGCGCATCCTCCTCTATCTCGGTATTTCAATCCGTTCTGCCATTGTTCAACCGCCGGACAGCTGGGCTACGGGCCAAGCATGCGCCGGTAACGCACTAACGTAGCAGTGTACAGGCCATACGCAAGCAGGCCAAGCGCAACCAGCCCGAGGAGCCAGGGGCCAAAGGGCTGTTGTGCAAGCAGGGCCAACGCTCCGCCCAGACCACGCGCCTCACCAGGATCGTATTGAAGGGCGGCCAGGGCCAGAAAGCCCCCGATGATGGCGAACACGACCCCACGGGCCGCCAACCCGAAGCGGCCCAGGCGTGTCACCCATACCTCCTCAGTCTGGCTCATGGTACCGAGCTTCAGCTTTTGTCGGAAGTTGGCACTGTAGGCCCGGTATAGCTGCATCACAGCCACGCCAATGACCACCACGCCAGCACCGCCGACCAACCAGCGGCCAAAGGGCACCGCGAGCACCCGGGCTGTCCAGTCTTGCGTGTTATCGCCGCCGCTGGCACCGCCATTGCCAAGAGCTAGCTGGGCCGCAGCCAGGGCCAGGCCCAGGTAGGCCACGCCGCTCAGCACATACCCGGCCCGAGTGGCCATGCCCTTTGCATCCGTGCCTTTGCCATCGGGGTCAAACGCGGCGGCCACAAAGCGCCAGAGGGCGTAGCCAACCAGGCCGAGGGCGACGAGGGCAAGCAAGAAGGTACCGAAGGGTTGGTTGACCAGAGTACGCAGAGCGCCCTGCGTGTCCGTCGTTGCGCCGCCAGCCCCAAAGGCTGCTTGCGCCGCCAGCACCCCCACGATAGCGTAAACCAGTCCTTTGGCGACATAGCCCACACGCATCAACTGCTCGACCTGTGGGTGTTGGGCAGCGCGGCGGGCATGCTGTTCCGCTTGCCGGGCCGTCTGCTTCATTGATGGATGCTGTCCCGCCATAGCTACATCCTCCCGTTAAGCACCGTTTCGTTGAACGCTTGTGATGGTGTCTACGGAATGAAGCAGATAGTGTGCCGAGGCGCGCTGGCGAGTGTTTTCCACAGCTGTTTCTTCCGTTTTGGTTACGTAACAACCGTTTCGGCACGTTTCATGCTCCGTGGGCCATTAAGAAGAAATGACACCAGTGCCGTTCTGTACACGAGTTACGCGGTTCGTGTGGAAGCGGTTTTGCCGCGCTCAAACCTTCACCATGTAACGCCTGTTCTTTAGCGACGGAGCGAACGGCACCAGGCCAAACGCAATGGGTTGAGCGGCTGGACACAACGCCGCTGAGCAAAGTAATCTATCTTTAACCCGAAGCACGCCTATGCAGGCTCGTCTCGCAACGCTGTGGGAAACACTTCGCACCAACTTCTGGTTTGTGCCGTCGCTGATGGCCGGTGGGGCTGTGTTGGTAGCGTTTGTGATGCTCACCCTGGACGCCCGCCTGGAGAACAGCGTTATTCGCGGCCTGCCCGGGGTCTATGCCGGTGGGCCAGAGGGTGCCCGCTCACTGCTCTCCACCGTGGCGAGTTCCGTGATTACGGTTGCCGGGACGACCTTTTCGATTACGATTGCGGCCCTGACACTCGCCTCGTCGCAGTATGGCCCCCTTCTGCTGCGGAACTTTGTGCGAGATCGGGGTAATCAGGCCGTGCTGGGCACCTTTATTGCCACCTTTCTCTACTGCCTCCTCATCCTTCGCACCATTCGCGCTGAAGCAGGCCTTGCTGACACCGAGTTCGTGCCCCATCTGGCGGTCTCGGTAGCCATGGGCCTGGCGGTTGCCAGTGTGGCGGTGTTGATCTACTTTATTCATCATATTGCCACCGCCATTCAGGCCGATACCATCATTACAGCTGTCAGTACGGATCTGCACACTGCCATTACGCGACTCTTCCCAACGACCATTGGCCAGCACCAACCCACGCGAGCGCCAGCTTCATTGGAAGCTGACCGGCGCACACGTGCAACTCAGACAGCACGAGCAGTGACCGTAGCGGAGAGCGGCTATCTTCAGGCCATTGACGCAGAAGCGCTCCTACACCTCGCAATCGAGCACCAGCTCACGATTGAGCTGTTTTACCGCCCAGGAGCGTTTTTGGTACGTGGCTCTCCGCTCGCGCAGGTCTGGCCTGTGAACCGCTTCAGCCCCAGCGTGCGCCAGGCACTGCGGGATGCCTGTGTGGTGGGCCACGCACGAACGCAGTCCCAGGATGTCGAATTTGCTATCAACCAGCTGGTGCAGATTGCTGTGCGGGCCCTTTCACCCGGGGTGAATGACCCCTTCACTGCGATCATCTGTATTGATCGCCTGGGTGCCGTTCTCTGTCAGTTGGCTGGGCGCACCATGCCCGATGCCTACCGGTATGATGACGACGGCTACCTCCGGGTGATCACCCCACCGGTAACCTTTGCACATCTGGTTAACGTTGCCTGTGATCAGATTCGTCAGTATGGCCGCTCTAGTGTCGCAGTCACGATCCGGCTCCTCGAAATGCTGGAGCGGGTGGCTGACTATAGCTACACCGACGAGCAGCGTACAGCGCTGCTCCGCCAGGTCGAGATGATCTGGCATGGAAGCCAGCAGACCCTGGCGGAAACGGCGGATCGGGCCGACGTTGAACGGCAGTACCTGGCCGTCGTTCACGGGCTGCGTGAGGCATCGTCCAAAGATTAACCTGGTGGCACACAACGGTATCCAACACCCCACTCGGTTTGGATGTAGCGAGGCTGGTCGGCATCGTCGCCGAGCTTCTGTCGGAGCCGACGCACAACATGTGGGTTGTCAGCGATGTCACTCTGAGTGACATTGGCGAAGCACTGTACCAGGCGCGTAGGAAGCAGGAATAATCGCGGGCTTTGTGCCAGGCGGGCTGCCGCACGCGGTTGTGCCGCATGGAGGTAAGCAGTGCCCCATCGCTCTATCGCTTTATGGATGCGGGCGGCTTGCATTTCAGCTCCTCCCCATCGCCTGCACATAGCGCGTGTGATGAAACAGGCTAGACCGTTTGATCCCAGAAACCTTCCGTGCGAAGCGCATTGTGAGTGCGGCGCACGGCGTGGCACACCGCATCAAGCAGGCGGGCCTGGGGAGGCATTGAAGGTAAGCAGAGCCTATGTTATACTTTTTCGGCGGACGATTTGTCCGCCGAAACACGGCGTAGAGCGGTGTTAAACGGATATGGGCGCGGCCTAAAATGGCGGGATTTAGGCGGATTGTTCCGCCGAATCCATGTTGGGCGGCACGCTATCAACCACCGATACAGTTGATAGTCTGCGTACGTCTGCGCCTGCGCCGTGTCATTGTGTTGGCTTCAAGCTGATGTATCATGCAGGTGGTTGTTCTCAAAGCGCACAAAGGTGCTCAGCGTGATTACCTACACTGACTCGCTTACTGACATCACCAGTGATAGTCTACACGGCGGCTTTTTCGTCGGGTGGCCCAATCCGCCCTCGCCACTCACCCACTACCACATCCTCGCCAACAGTACCGCAATCGTGTTGGCACGGATTGCGGACGGAACCGTGGTCGGCTTCATAACTGCCGTGAGTGATGGCATTTCCTGCGCGTATATTCCACATCTGGAAGTCTTGCCCGCCTATCAGGGACGCGGAATTGGAACACAGTTGATCCGCCGGATGCTGGCCAAACTGCGGCATCTGTATATGATCGATTTGGTCTGTGATCCACCGCTGCAGGGATTTTATGAGCGATTGGGAATGCAGCCAGTGGTGGGCATGGTGGTGCGCAATTATGATCGGCAAGCTGGTGAACCGCTCAATCCAGCTAGGGAAGGCAAGGTTTGAGGTCACGGCTCAAGCCCTACGACGTGCCGCCCAACAAGGGCTTGGAGCGGACGGCGCTGGGCGCCGACAAGATCGCAGCGATTTTGAAACCATGAATCAGCTTGACAGCCTTCCCGATCTAGAGGCGCGCCGCCGCTCAAGCCCAGGCCGTTCGGCCGCTCACATCAGCGCCAAACCTTTTCTGACTCAGCACAAGGCAGCTTCTAAACACAGCCCATCTGACCCGTTATAATCAAGCACTGAGTAAACTGTTCGTAGGAACTTGTTGTTTCAGTTTGCTTGCTCCACGGGGATGATGCTACCATGCGGATGTACCAGTGCTCCCGCTCGTATTAACATAGGCTACAGTAATATGACGAACAAGAAGCAACAGTGGAAACGCGGGGCTGTTGTACGGATTGCCCTAAGCAATACGCTATTTGGCTACGGCCAGATGTTGGATGCTCCCGAATACGCCTTTTTCGACCTGTGCGACGCGGGTGCGAGTGCGCCAGCCGGTGTCGCAGCGAGACCAGTTATCTTCCGATTATGGGTCATGCGCTATGCTCATGGGTCTGGACGATGGCAAAAAATCGGGATTGCACCGTTGCAGCCAATGCTTGAAGCGCCTGTTCTACGCTTCAATCAAGATCCGCTGAAGCCTGAACACATCGAGCTTGGATACGATGGCACTTCGGGACGCCTTGTGACACCTGAAGAAGCTATGCTCTACGAGCGTGCCGCCGTATGGGAGCCGGAACATGTTGAAGACCGCCTCCGCGATTACTTCGATGGCAAACCGAACAAATGGGAGGAATCGCTTCGATTACGACGACCCGAGCAAGATATCTGAACAATGCTACTTCTGAGCGATCATAAAGACTTGTTCGCCTCGCCGCCCAACACCCGTTCCAGCCGACCCGCCGGAATCGTTGCTATTTTGAAAGATAGATTCAACCCAAACGTCATCTCGATCTATCGGTCACATCCGGCGGGCGGCTGAACTCTACCGTCAGGCGACACAGGGCGAGTACCTCGCGAATTGGGATCGTGCCCTTGGAGCCAGACGGCGAGCGGGTCGCCGCGTATCTCGAACGGAGAATACCATGGGACTCTTGACCTTCAGTATCAACGTCACCCTGGACGGCTGCGTCGATCACCAGGAAGGAATCGTTGACGACGAGACCCACGCCTTCTTCACCCGCCTCATGGACGAGGCTGGGGCGATGCTGTGGGGCCGCGTCACCTACGAGATGATGGAGAGGTATTGGCCAGCGGTCGCCCGCTGCGACGTGGAGGCACCTCCGGCGATGCGCGAGTGGGCAATCAAGCTGGAGGCCAAGCCGAAGTACGTGGTGTCTTCGACGCGAAGGGACTTTCCGTGGACAAACAGCCACCACATCGCCGACGACCTGCGCACGGGCGTACAGAAGCTCAAGGACACGACCCCGGACGGCGTACTCCTCGGTAGCGGCACGCTCGCAACCGAGCTGGATCGGCTGGATCTGATCGACGAGTACAAGTTGCTCGTCCACCCCAGAATCGTCGGCCACGGCCCGACCCTGTACGAGCGCGGGCTGCCCAGCACGCGACGGCTCGCGTTGATCTCGGCCAAGCCGCTCCGCAGCGGCGCGGTCGCCATGCACTACCGGCGTGCGCGCTGACGCGGATGTGACGCGGCAGTTCTGGCTCAACACGCCGCGTGCCACGGCGACGGAGCTACGGGTCACCGCCCGGCATGCAGTGATTGTCGCAACCCGGCGTTTGTAATCGGCACAGGAAGCCGTGGGACGCTCGGTAGCGCGTCACTGAAGCCTACAAACAATGGCATCTGGGAGGTACACGCAATGGCTGATATGTTAGTGAAGTTGTACAACCTGAAGTATGACGACCAGGGCTTTGCCCGCCTGGCAGCAGATAGGATCAGCATCAAACGGGCGTTATCGCCAGATAAACGGCATATCATTCGGTTTATCGAAACCAGTGCCGACACACATTGGCCGGACGAATCGAAGGAAAGCTGGATGTCAGAATGCGAAGCTGCCCTGGCAAACAACCCACCGACGTGTTTTATCGCTGTCAAGGATCAGTCATTGATCGGCTTTGCCTGTTACCATGCCACGGCAAAAGGCTATTTTGGGCCAACAGGGGTTCTGAAGGAGTTTCAAAAAAAGGGCATTGGAAAAGCTTTACTGCTTAAATCACTGCTCTCTATGTGGGAAGAAGGCTATGGCTATGCGATTATTGGCTGGCCTGCCAGGAATGTCATTGATTTTTACCGAAACACTGTGCAGGCCGAACTGATTGACGACTCATCACCCGGCATTTACCGACGGTTGATCAGCAGCAAGATGTAGTTTCATTCACACACCTACATAATCTGATAAAGTTAACGCTCTGTAGTGGTAACCCACCCTGGCAGCCCACTACTTCTCGCCATGGGTTGTGGGCACCAGGCGACCCGCGCAGCTACAACCCCACACCCACCGCCCATGCACTCAACCTAAGGAAAAACCTTAGATCACATCGGGCACATGGCCCATAGTCCTCTGCGTTAAAACAGGATATGCTAAAGGCTGCGGTACTACGTTCTCACGGAGGAGGACACAACGTGAACGACGTGACCCTGCCCCAACCCCGCGCAACCCCTGGAACGCTTGCCCTGCTGGGGCCACCCCTGCTCGCCTGGTACAACCAGCCACTTGCCCTGCCCCGTCGCCAGTTGCGGGCGCTGATCTACCGGCTCGGCGCAACCAGCCAGCCAGTGGCCCGCGATCAGCTCTGCTTTCTACTCTGGCCCGA
>JALONX010000310.1 GCA_025454695.1 Chloroflexaceae bacterium | reverse complement strand
ACTTCAGGTGAAATACAAGTAACTGGGTCAGATGTGATAGCTGGGTGACGATGCGGGAATGAATGTAATAATTCTAGACTTTTAGTATCATGAAAACGTCAAGAATGGTTGGGGAGGCTCGAATTGAGACTAACAGAAAAGCGAACCTTGCGGCTCGCTCTAGCACACGACGTTTGTTTCTACAAAGCCTGAGGCCCGCTGCTGCGCCTGGCGCATGCAACGGGCCTCCGCGTTGTGCTGCTACAATCAGAGTACGTGAATTTTTTGCATTCCGGCTTCAGCGTTGTAAAACGAACGCCCCCGACGCCGCTAGCGCCGGGGGCTAATTTGTAGGCTAGGTGCAACAGAGTTGGGGCCTATGTTGCACGTGGGATACGCTAATTCTTTACAGTTCCGCCAGTGCCTCGGCAGGGGTGAGCGCCCGTACCACCGGCGCGGCGCGGGTGCGAAGTTCCTGGTCAAGCGTGACCAGGGCCATGCCGGTCTGGATCGCTGTGGCCAGGTAGAGCGCATCCATGCCCCGCAGCCGGTAATCGGCGGCGAGTTCGGTTGCTAGCTGCACCAGCGTGTCATCACACGGCACCAGGGTGAGGTAGGGCAAGTTGGCCACCAGGTCAGCATAAATCCGGCCTCGCATCGAGTCGTTGCTTTCCCGACTTATCACGCCTGCAATTTCTGGCACCAGGATGGACGGGCACGCCACCGGCACCAGATTCACGTTCAGCCGGTCGAGCAGGGCGTTACAGGCTGGGTAGTCCGGATTGTTGGGGTTCAGCTCACGCACAAAGATGTTGGTGTCAAGGGTGAACATCCCGACCCCCGCTCATCGTCGCTTCCCGTTCGGCGCGGTCGGCTTCGAGCCGGTTCCCGTAATCGGCCTGTGGGTACAGGCTGGCCAGTTCGTCGCGCAGCTGGTTCATTTTTGCCCATGCATCGTTATCCTTGGCCGTGGGCATCACGTTCAGCAGGGGTGTCCCGATTTGCGCCGCGATCTTATCCATCAACCGGGCTTTGTCGGTGACGCTCAGGCGCTCGGCCAGGGCAGCCAGCTGGTCTACGGTTGGGGTTTCAGGTGTGGTCATGTGGCCTCCTTTTCTTGCCATTATTCTACCATGTCCGCTCCTGCTGGGGTCACGCACTGCCAGTTATCCGCTAGCAGCTTGAGGCCGCGTCAAGGCCTGTTTCGCTTGCTGCCAGCTCAAAACTTCACTGGGGATACTCTTTCAACCGCGCTCCCGTGCGTTCCTCCTCGGAGGTTAGTATCGCATGGCGGGATGGGGTAGGGCTAGTAGTCACTGGGAAAAGCCTGAGGCCCGCTGCTGCGCCTGGCGCATGCAACGGGCCTCCGCGTTGTGCTGCTACGATGGGTGGAGCCAATGGAGGGACTTGAACCCTCGACCTGCTGTTTACGAAACAGCTGCTCTGCCAACTGAGCTACATTGGCACGGCGACCACGGTGTGGTCACCAGACCCAAATTGTAATTCAATCACAGGCTCATGTCAAGCCTGAATCGGGCGCGGTTGTAGGCCCTAACCCCTCTGGTTATGAAATCATCACCGCGCTTACCCTTGACGTGCGGTTCTGCGTAGCCTATACTGTAACTATCTAGATAGTTACTTAGAGTAGCATTATGACAACAGGCCGAACACGAGACTCAGAAGGGACACGCCAGCGCATTCTGGCGGCGGCAGAAGCGATTTTTGCCCAGCAGGGCTACGATGGCGCACGGGTAGATGTGATCGCGGCGCAGGCCAATATCAACAAGCGCATGCTCTACCACTACTTTACCGACAAAGAAGGCCTGTATGCGGCGGTGCTTGAGGCTGTTGGCACCAGGCTGCTGCAACGGCTGGCAGGGGCTTTTGCCGCCGCCCAGCAACACGACGACCTCATCAGCGGGCTGCGTGCCCTGCTGGAAACCTATTTTGATGTGGTGCAAACGGAACCGCACTACGTGAAGCTGATTGTGTTTGAAGCTGCCACCGACTGGCGCGGGTTACAAGCGGTGGAAACGGCACACGGCGGCATGGCTGGGGGTAAATCCATTGATGCGCTGCTGGGCTACATCCTGCCCATCCTGGAGCGCGGCGTGGCCGAGGGGAAACTCCGCCCTGATCTTGATCTGTTGCTGCTCACGACCCTGTTCACCATGGCCTGCCGAGTCTACCTGCTGCTTATACCTCGTTTGCAGGCGTTTTACAGCGAACCGCTTGGCAGCCCGGAGCGCCTGGCGTGGGCGCGGGGGCAAATTGTAGACATGGTGTTACATGGCATTACAACGCGCTCGCCAGTGGCGTGACATGGTACAACGCGATTGGCGACCAGGCAAGGAGGTTTATCATGCGGGTTACCCTGATTGCTATCGGCTCCCGTGGTGATGTGCAGCCCTATGTGGCCCTTGGCATTGGCTTGCAGCAGGCAGGCTACCGTGTGCAGGTTGCAACCCACGAACCGTTTGCGGCGTTTGTGCAGGGCCACGGGCTGGATTTTGCGCCGCTCCACGGCGACATGCAGGCGATTCTGAATAATCCTCAGTGGAAACGGGAAAAGGTGGGCATCATCAGTGGCTTGCGGCAGATCCGCAACGCTATGGCACCGCTCGCCCATGCCGTGGTTGCCGATTGCCAGCGTATTTGCCAGCAGACTGATGCGTTGCTGTTGTCAACCCTGGCGATGTTTACTGCGCTGCCTGCGGTGCAGCAGTTGGGCCTGCCTGCGTGTGGGGCTTTCCTACAACCGGGCACGCCGACGCGCCAGTTTCCGGCTTTTCTGTTTCCACAGCTGCCAGGCTGGCTTGGGCCAGTGACGGGCGGGTACAACCTTATCACCTATCTGCTGCGCGAATGGCTGATCTGGCAGAACTTTAACCATGCGCTTCTGGCAGCCTACCGCACGGTGTACGGGCCGCAGTTCGCTCATGCCGCCAATCCGCTAAGCCAATGGCGGCAGCAGCAGCGCCCGTGTCTCTACGGCTATAGCCCGCTGGTGGTGCCGCCGCCAGCTGATTGGAGCGCGGTGAACCATGTGACGGGCTACTGGTTTCTGGATGATGAACAGTGGCAGCCGCCTGCCGACCTGGTACGCTTTCTGGCAGCTGGCCCGCCGCCGGTCTATATTGGCTTTGGCAGCATGACCAACGAGAACCCGCAAGCTATGGCGCACACGGCGCTGCGGGCGCTGGAATTGACCGGGCAGCGCGGCATTTTGCTCACCGGCTGGGGCGGGTTGCAATCGGTTGATCTGCCGTCAACGGTGTTGCAGATCGACTCTGCGCCCCATAGCTGGTTGTTCCCGCGCATGGCGGCGGTGGTGCATCACGGCGGGGCGGGCACCACCGGGGCGGGCTTCCGTGCGGGCGTCCCGTCGCTGGTGGTGCCGTTCCGTGGCGACCAGCCCTTCTGGGGGCAGCGTGCCCAGGCCCTGGGGGTTGGCCCGGCTCCCATCCTGCACACCAGGCTCACGGCGGAGCGACTCGCCCACGCGATTGACCAGGCCGTTCACGACCAGACCATGCGCTCGCGGGCGGCCCACCTGGGGCAGCGCATCAGGGCCGAGGATGGAGTGGCACATGCAGTGGCAGCGTTTCAGCGCCTGTTGCCTGGGCAACCAGCAGCAGCGGCTGGGGCACCAACCCGGCTGAGTCTGGTGGGGTAATCTCTGCGCCGCTGATAGGCTTGCCATAGGCGTTAACGACGTTGCCCGTCAGATGTGACTACTCTGTGGCTAAAGCCTGACTTGTTCTACAACCGCCAGAATGCGCTCGGCCCGCCGCCCGTAGGTGTGGTCGGCGGCGAGAGCGCGGCGGGCAGCGGCGGCGGCGCTGTCGTTTTTTGCACCGAGGGCGGCGGCAAGGGCGCTGGTGAGGCCGCTGAGGTCGCGGCGGGGGAAGTAGTGGCCGTTGGCAGGCGGCACAATTTCACGCAGGGCGGGGATGCTGGGCAGCACCAGCGGCTGGCCCAACGCCATGTACTCAAACAGCTTCAGCGGCGAGGCGGTCACATCCGTCACTGTGTCGGGGATAACCAGGGCGTCGGCAGCGCCAAGGTAGCGCACCACCTCCGCTTGCGGCTTCGGGCCGGTGAAGATGATGGTGGGGAATTGACGATTGACGATTGACGATTGACGATTGACGATTGACCCCTCGCTTTCGCGGCTCGTGAGCCTGTCGAACGGCAGAACTGGCGATTGACGATTGGTGATTGGCAATCCTAGCTTTTGGGCATGATGGGTCAGGTTTTCAATTTCCTGGGGCCTGCCGCCGACGAGCAGCAGCAGCAGGCGCGGGTGCGACTCACGTAGGCGGGCGGCGGCTTCCAGCAGGCCGTCGAGCCAGCGGTGGCTGAAGGTCATGCCAGCGTAGGTGATCACGTCCGCCTCAGCGGGCAAGCCCAGCGCCGCCCGGCATGCAGCTTTGTCTTGCGGCGCGAACTGCTGCGCGTCGTAGGCATCAGGCACGACGAAGACCTCCTCCGGCCTGCGCCAGCCAATTCCCGCCAGGTAGTGGCGAAAGTCGTCGGTGAGTGAGACCACGGCGGAGGAGCGGGTCAGCGCCACCCGGTCAATCAGGTGCAGCAGCCCGGTGGCCCACGGCTCTTTCGCCCGCGAAGGGTTGCGGGTCTCCATGTCGTGGGCCTCGTAAATGACGGGGATGCCCAGCCGTGGCCCCAACACGCCTGCCCACCATGCGGCGCAGATCACCTGGCGCACGTAGACCGCTTCGATGTTGGATGTTGAATTTTGGATTTTCGATTGAAGAATCGCCGCCGTCATAAAGGCGAAGGCGCTGTGTTCCAGGTAGTAGAGCAGGGTGGATTTGTGCAGCCGCGAGAGCTTGCCAATGGCCGGGCGGGGCAGGTGCGTCGCGCCCACTTCGCTGAAACGGCTCGGCTCGCGGCCCCAACGGGGGATGAAGGCCAGCGTATCCGGGCGGCGGGCGCGCAGCTCGCGCAGCGTGGTGTAGGTTTGCAGCGCATTAGCCGATTGCAGCGTGAGGCTGGTTGGGTAGGCGATGTAGCAAATCATACTGCGTACTGCGTACTACGTAATGCGTAACAAACTCATTGAAGGCGCTGCGTCTGTACGCAGTATGGATTACGCAGCACGCAGGTCTTTCCTCCATGCAATTTCGGTGGGCAGCCAGCCGAGGGCAGCGTAGTGTTGCACCTGGAAGCAGTTGGGCAGGGCAGCGACCAGCTCTGGCACGGGCACTTCGACGAAGCCGTGGCGCTGCCAGTAGTCGCCCGCGCCAGTGCTGAAGCAGTAGAGGTGACGCAAGCCCGCTGCCGCCGCTGCATCAAACAGCCGTTGCGTGAGCTGTGCGCCCAGGCCCAGGCCCCGCTGGGATGGCAGCACCCCCGCGCTGCGCAATAGCCCGGCCTCGCTGCCACACTCCAGACCAATCGCGCCAACCACATGGTCGCCGTCTTCAGCCAGCCAGTAGCGGCTGCCCGGCGTCAACACACCTGCCGCCAACAGGCCACACGCCGCCAGCAGACTCGTGATAGACTCAAGATCAGCGGGGTTGGCTTCGCGGATGGTGGTCATAGTGTGTACTGTGTGAAACGTGAAATGTGAAACGTACTGCGTAAAATCGTCACTCGTCACTTGTCACTCGTCACTCGTCACTCGTCACTCGTCACTCGTCACTCGTCACTCGTCACTCGTCACTCGCCCAAGTGTAGCTGAAGATGAATGCTGATGCAAACTGTTATTGAGTCCAGATTGGTTCGGCTTGGCGCGGCGGCGGGCATGCTTGGCCCAGGCGTGCTTGGCGTCGCCATTGGGGTGTTGACCGTGGTGCAGTACGATTTTATGCGTTCGCTGGGGTGGCACCCACTCTACGCGGCGATGACCGACTGGCCCAGCGGCCTGGCCCTGGGGCCACACGGCAACTGGATGGTGGCGGCCTTTGTCGTCTGCGGCGGCCTGCTGCCGATCTTTGCCGCCGGGTTGGCCCGCAGCCTCACGCCCCGCCGGGCCAGCGTCGTCGGCCCGCTGCTGCTGGGGGTGGCCGGGGTGGCCATGCTGCTGCTGGCCTTCAAGGCCGACCCCACGAACATCCCCACGCCGCGCACGCTGGCCGGGGCGATTCACGATGGGGCCTTTGTGCTGCTGGGGCTGTCGCTACTGCCGGGGCTGCTGGTGCTGGGGTTGCACTTTCGCCACGACCCGCGCTGGCGACGCCATGCACGCTACACGCTGGCCACGGTGGCCCTGGCGCTGCCTGCCTTTCTGCTGCGGGGCGCGGCGTTTTACCTGTTTCTGCTGCTGGTGCTGGCCTGGTTTGTAGCGACGGCGTTGCGGCTGGGGAAGGATGAAGTTTGAAGGCGGAAGGCTGAGTAAACACAGTTAGGGGTTAAGGGTTAAGAGTTACGTAGGTTCACCGTGTCACCGTGTCACCGTGTCATACTGGCCCCGATCTCTGGTCACCCGTCTCCGAACAAAACCCACAACGCGTAAGCGTGTTACTAATCTCGAACTGGCACTGCGCCAAGTTCCGCACGGGCGGCGAAGATGGCTGTGCCCAGCACAAAGACGCGGTAGCGCGGGTCGTGAGTGCCGCCATAGGGGATGACATCGCGTAGCACCTCAAGGCCAAGCTGCTCTAGTCTGGTGTGCAAGGCCTGGGCCGCTGCCTCCGAGCGGAAGAAGCCGACACAGTGCGTGTGGCGCAAACCCATCATGTAATTGAAGAAAAAAGCACATGCCTCGGCTTCGTCGGTGGAAGTGTAGAAGGGCGGCTGGTCGCACCCGCGCTCGGTGTAGTAAACCTGCCAGGCGGTGCCATCGTGCGTGAGGCAGAAAGCGTCGGAGGCCCCTCCACGCACGCCAATGGCGTAGGAGCGCGGGTTACAGCCTTCTTCGTGTAAGCGTTGTCGCAGTTCGTTGAGGTTCATTCTAGCCAACTCATCCAAAATCATCATCGTAAGCTGGTGTACAATGCCAATT
>JALONX010000309.1 GCA_025454695.1 Chloroflexaceae bacterium | reverse complement strand
GGCGGGTCTCCTGCCCATCAAGGGCCAGGGCCGGGTCAGTCCAGCGGTCGTCGTCGGCCACGCTCGCCATCTGGTCAGTCTCTTCGTCCTCGGCTGGCGGGGCAATCGGCACCTGCCGCCCGCGCCGCCGCAATTCGTCGCGGCACATGTTCACCACCAGCCGGTAGAGCCATGTGGTAAAGCGGCTTTCGCCATTATACTGGTGCAGTGCCCGAAACAGGCGGATGAAGGCTTCCTGTGTCAGGTCGGCAGCATCTTCAGGGTTTTTAAGCACGCTCATCGCAATGCTGTATACATAATGCTGCTGACTCAAAACAAGTTGCGTCAAGGCCTGTGAGTCACCAGCCTGGGCCTGACGAATTAGGTCTGAAGTTGGTTCTGCCAACGTCTACTCTCCTGCCGGTTGTGCAACCGCGCTATCAGCGTAGGTACACAGCCGCCCCACGCGAATATTCAGTTCACAGGGTACTACGTTGCAGGGTGCAAAAAAGTTGCAGCGACTTTGATTTTGCCTGTGCCACAGAGAACACAGACATTCGTTGCTCCACATGTTCAGATGGTTGCCGCCTTTCACACAAGAGAACACAGAGCTGTGATTGTCTTCTCTGTGCCCTTTATGCGCTCGGTGGCAAATCTGTTCAGGGTACGGGGTCGTAGCCGCCTCTGGCCCAGGGGTGGCAGCGGGCAATGCGCTTCATGGTGAGCCAGCCGCCCTTAACAGCGCCATATTTCTGAACCGCTTCGAAGCCGTACTGAGAGCAGGAGGGGGTGTAGATGCAGCTTGGCGGCGTCCAGGGCGAAATCGCCACCTGATAGAAACGAATGAGTTTAAGAGCCAGCCAGCGCATACCGATTTTGGATTTTGGATTTTGGATTTTAGATTCGGCAACCATGGTGCCACGTACCATCTAAAATCCAAAATCTAAAATCTGCAATTACTCAAGGGGTTCTTTCCCAATCAGAAAGGCGCATGATTTAGCGCCAAGTCCCATGCATGTGGTCTGTTCCACAGCGAAGCGCCGCCCGCCGCTAACCCAGGCTGTCGCTTCTTCAATAATACCACGGGCAATGTAGAAGTTCGGGGCTGGTTCGGGTCGGCACACGCAGTTCGAGCAGCGGGTGATGTGGTAGATAAACTGGGTGCGTTCCTCTTCCACATGGCTCGACTGGTCGCTGAAGCGGTCGAAGGTCTGAGCAGTTGCGTTCAGCACAATCTTCAGCTTCATGGTAATGGGCATCAGCTTCAGGGCCAAGTCGGCCATGCCAAGCAGGGGGCCAAACTCTTTCAAGCCCAACGTAAACGCCACTCGCCCGGCTCGCAGCTCTAGCCCGCGGGCACCACGAGGGCCATACATGGTAGCAAGGGCCGCATTCGTGGCCGAAATCGCCTCGAACGGAAATTCGCGCTTCAGGTCGTTCGGCGGGTAGGCATCCAGAAAGTTTGGCAGATCGGCGAGGCGCAATAGGGCCTTCACGCCGTTTGCTCCCATCACCTCTTCGAGCGACAGGAAAGTCAGGCGGCCAATCTTATTGGGGTAGTGGAGGCCACGGAAGGCTTCTACTGTCGTCATCGGCTCTCAAGCTCCTTACAAGTTATGCAAGCGGACGGCGATTGATTGGAGGTGGTTGCTCCACAAACTACGGCCTATCATAACACACGTTCCACAGGAAACCAGTGCGAAGAGGAGAAATCTCTTCCGCAGAGATACAGACTATTGACGTACCGTTTCCCACACCAGGTGGGCTAATTCCGGCATGATCAGTTTTTCAAGGGCCAGTTGCACGGCGCTGGTGGAACCTGGCAAACAGAAAATAAGTGTCTGTCCATAGACGCCAGCGGTAGCCCGCGAAAGCATGGCACCGGGGCCAATGTCAGCATAGGAAAGCATGCGAAATAGTTCACCAAAACCTGGCAAACGCTTTTCCAACAGGCTGTCAATCGCCTCGAAGGTGCTATCGCGGCGGGCAATGCCAGTGCCGCCATTGGTGATGATGACTTTGCACCCATCGGCGGCAAACTGCCGTACCAGAGTGGCAATCTGCTGAGCCTCGTCCTTCACCACTTCGTAGCGAAGCAAGGTGTGTCCAGCCGTTGCCAGGGCTTCGCGGATGGCCGCGCCACTGCTATCGTTATCCACCGTGCGCGTGTCGCTGATCGTCACAACGCCACATGCAATAGCCCGTTGCTGCTCAGCCGCGACTCGCTGTGTGTGTTCCTGGTAGCCCATCACTTGTGTCTGACGTTGCTCATTGCCGTCTGTTATAGCCACTGCATATCCTACCACCACTGCCCCCCGGTGTCCACTAGATTCCATAGCACATCATGGCTATGGGAACGCGCAAATTCCTGGTACTACGGCGTGCTGCTGGTACGGGTTGTGCAGAGAAACAGCAGCGAGCATAATCGGCACCCGTGGTGTTTGTTAGCGGGGAACCATGTGGCATCTGCCTGCTTGATTCCTGGTTCCATTGCGTTGTTGCCACTGCTGCCGTGGAAGGGCAAAAATCATATTTGCAAACTCTTGACAGATATGCTATACTCTTCGCGTAGTCAATGCAGTGAAGCCCTCTCGATCTTGTCTGGTTGCGTCGCCCGACGCACCGCATGTTGACCCCCAGCTTCGTTTCCAACTTCAATTTATCAAGTTTATAAAGACACCACACAATAGAGCCGCTTCAATAAGTGCGACGTACATAAAAACACTGGCTTTTCCACATATGCAGCCCGCGACCAACGAACATTGCCCGCAACTGAGCTGTTTTGCGCCGTTCCCATCGGGGTAATCCCGGTAGCTTTGGTGTGCCTGGTATATCACTGGTTCTGCTGTTTTCTACCTTTTTATTCTTGTGTTATCGCACAACTCTTGCCCGCCACTGCCGATGTGATCGGCGTCCCGCTGCGTGGAGGTGTTGTGTCGTTACTGGTTATTGTAGGAGAATGGTATCGTGAATGTTGCTGAATTAGAAACAAAAACGCTCACCGATCTGCGTGAGATGGCCCGCAAGCTGGACATTTCTGGATATAGCGGCTTAAAGAAACAGGATTTGATATTTAAGCTGCTGCAAGCCCAGACTGAGGAAGCAGGTAATACCTTTAGCGATGGGGTGCTGGATATTGTATCGGACGGCTTTGGCTTTTTGCGGGGCGACCGCATGCTGCCCGGCTCGGACGATGTCTACGTCTCCCAGTCGCAAATTCGCCGCTTTGGCCTGCGCACTGGCGACAAAATCTGGGGTCAGATCCGCCCGCCCAAGGAGAGCGAGCGCTTCTTCTCGCTACTGCGGGTAGAAATGATCAACGGGGTTGACCCTGAGACAGCCCGCAAACGCCCGGCCTTTGACCAGCTGACGCCTATCTTCCCCAACGAGCAGATTAAGCTTGAAACCGAGCCGAATATTCTTTCCACCCGGTTGGTGGATTTGATTGCGCCGATTGGGCGCGGTCAGCGCGGTTTGATCGTCTCGCCGCCCAAAGCTGGTAAAACCATGCTGCTCAAGTCGGTGGCCAATGGCATCACCTCCAATCACCCTGATGTGTATTTGATGGTGCTGCTGATTGGTGAGCGCCCCGAAGAAGTGACCGACATGCGCCGCAGCGTGAAGGGCGATGTGATCTCTTCGACTTTTGACGAGCCGGTGGAAGACCACACCAAAGTGGCTGAGATGACCCTGGAACGTGCCAAGCGCCTGGTGGAAGGCGGCCAGCATGTGGTCATTCTAATGGACTCAATCACCCGTCTGGCCCGTGCCTACAACCTGGACATGCCGCCAAGCGGGCGCACCCTGTCCGGCGGTATTGACCCGGTGGCGCTCTACCCGCCCAAGCGCTTTTTTGGCGCCGCCCGTAACATTGAGAACGGCGGCAGCCTGACGATTATTGCCACATGTCTGGTAGATACCGGCAGCCGTATGGACGATGTGATCTACGAAGAGTTTAAGGGTACGGGCAACATGGAATTGCACCTTGACCGCAAACTGTCCGAGAAGCGCATCTTCCCCGCTCTGGATATTCAGCGCAGTGGCACCCGCCGCGAGGAGTTGCTGCTTGGCCCCGACGCCCTACGCCAGGTGTGGACGCTGCGGCGCATGGTGAGCATGCTGGGCGAAAACGAGGGCACCGAACTGATGCTTACCCGCATGGCCAAGACCCGCACCAACGTGGACTTTTTGGCAACTTTGGGCAAAAATCAGTCGTAATATGTTATGCGTACTGCGTAATACGTATTGCGTAATAATAGTAGCTTACGTTTTACGTTTTACGTTTCCTGTATTAGGCAATTGAGAGAGTTTCCGTATGATCTGTCCTCAATGTGGTGCGCAACTTCAGGCCAGTGCGAAATTCTGTATTCAATGTGGCACACCGATTGCGCCCGCCCAGCCAACTGGCCCGGCCTTTCCCTGGCCCGGCCAGCAGCCCGCTGCCCCACAATCGCCGCCGCCGCCCCAGACTGGCCAGCCTTCGTCGCTGTTTGGGTCGGCGAGCAACCAGTCGCCTGCGCCATTTGGGCAGGCGAGCAATCCATCATCTTCTTCATTTGGCAGCGAACCAGTCAATCCGAAAGGAGCAAGCAACGTGACCTACGAACCAACGGGACGCCTTGATTTGCCCGACCCAACTGTGACCTCGCGGGGGCGCGGCCAGACCGGGATGGAGTACCAGATTATCGGCACGACGCTCCAGGCGGTGGTGCTAGAACTCGATCCTGGCGAAACGGTCTACTCTGAGTCTGGTGGCATGGCCTGGATGAGCGGCAACATTGTGATGAATACCACCGGGCGCGGCGGCGGCATCGGTGGCTTTTTGAAGCGGGCTGTCAGCGGCGAGTCGCTCTTTCTGGTGGAATATACCAGCCAGGGCGGCAAGGGCATCGTGTCGTTCGCTTCCGACTTTCCGGGCAAAATTGTGCCGGTGCATCTGGCTCCCGGCCAGGAAATTATTGCCCAGAAGCAGTCGTTGCTCTGTGCGGAAAAAACCGTGCAGTTCAACATTCACTTTAACCGCAAGCTTGGCGCGGGTTTCTTTGGCGGCGAGGGCTTTATCATGCAGCGCTTCACCGGGCCGGGCATTGTGTTTGTCTGCCTGGATGGCGAGGTGATGGAGTATACCCTTGAAGCCAATCAACTGCTGAAGGTAGACACGGGCCATGTTGCCATGTTCGAGCCGAGCGTGTCATTTGATATTGAGATGATGCGGGGCTTCAAGAACATTCTGTTTGGCGGCGAAGGGCTGTTTCTGGCTACGCTGCGGGGGCCAGGCCGGGTGTGGCTGCAAACCATGCCGATGATGAAGCTGGCCCAGGGTATTGCCCAATATATGCCGGGCAGCAGTGGCAGCAGCGGCGGTGGCTTCAACTTCAATCTCGGCGACTGATTGTTGCGCTCACAAAGGCACAAAGGCACAAAGGGATCGCAGATGCACGTGTATCTGCGATCCTTCATCAATTTGAGTGCGAAAACGCTCAAAAGGCTCTCGCAAAGCCACAAAGCGCGCAAAGCAAAGGTAAGCCATAATGAGATCGTAGTGGTTCTTTGTGCCTTTGTGTGAACTGTATTGCTATGGCGAAAAAAAGCCCTTGTTCCCCTTGCGCAAGTCCCCGCCCTGCACCCCTTCACCTTGTCATCGTGGCATCTCGCGCACGAACCACACCGCCTGGACAAACCCGCTCTAGCCACACCAGGGCCGCCAGACCAATGCTGGCGAAGACACCGGCGACGATGTAGGCTTCTGCCAGGCGGGCCTGGGTGAGGTAGGTGCCAACCAGGCCACATGCGCCAGCGATGAGGTAGCAGGTCAACACGGCTTCGCGTTTGGTGAGTCCAAGGGCCACAAGGCGGTGGGAGAGATGATCTTTGCCAGCGGTGGTGAAGGGGTTGACCCGGCGGCGCAGGCGCGAAACGAAGACCAGCGCGGTGTCGAAGATCGGCAGGGCCAGCACAAACACCGGCACCATCCATGTGACCAGCGGCACATTGGAAAGAAAACGCAGTTTAATCGCCACTGCTGCCAGCATAAAGCCAATAAACAGGCTGCCCGTGTCGCCCATAAAAATCGTCGCCGGGTTGAGGTTGTAGCGCAGAAAGCCCAGGCATGCTCCCAGCAGCCCCGCCGCCAGCGCCCCAACCAGCACCTGGCGCGGCTCGTTCATCGCTGCTAGCAGCAGGAAAAAAGCGCAGGCCACCGAGGCTACCCCGCCCGACAATCCATCCATGTTGTCGAGAAAATTGAGGGCGTTGGTGATGCCCACCACCCACACCAGGGTCAGCAGCCAGTTGAGCCAGGGCTGGGCGAACAACTCCACACTCACCCCGCTGACGATCAGCACCATGCCTGCCAGGGCCTGACCTAACATTTTTACGCTGGCCCGCAGGCCCCAGCGGTCGTCCACCAGGCCAAACAGCGAGATCAGGGTGGCCCCCACCAGAATGCCCACCAGTTCGCGGATGTAAGCCCGGTCGCCCCAGATCAACATCGCCAGCATAAACGCGACGTAGATGGCGGCACCGCCCAGCAGCGGCACCGGCTGCACATGCACGTCGCGGGAGCGCGGCACCGAGATCACGCCCGTCCACAACGCCAGCCGCCGGGCCAGCGGCGTGGCGGCGATGGAAAAGGTGAGGGCAATCAGCAGGATGAGGGCGATTTGGAGCATTAATGATTGACGATTGACGATTGACGATTGACCGGAGACGGGAGACCCTTCGATACCTCAGGGCAGGCGGACGACCGGAGCCAGCAGGCAGTTAGCAGTTGGCAGTTGGCATCAATCAAACTGGCACGACCTACGGACGGTTCTCGGTTCCCTTCGACAGGCTCAGGGCAGACGGATTGACGATTGCGCGTAACTCGTAACTCGTAACTCGTAACTCGTAACGCCCTCTGCGGTGAGTAGCTAGCCGCCGCCTGCTTTGCGTTCCAGTTCGGTAATGAGGGCCTGGAGCTGTTGCACTTCTTGCTGGCGGCC
>JALONX010000308.1 GCA_025454695.1 Chloroflexaceae bacterium | reverse complement strand
GCCGATGGCGATGAGATTGCTCTTGGCACGGTGCAACTGCGCTTTACCGCACCCAACTTGCCGCCGACCCAGGCCCACACCGTGCTGATGGCGACGGTGGCCGAAGGAAGGCTGACCTTGCTGGACGGCGCTGAGACGACGGTCTGGCAGCTCGATCAGCTCAACACCAGCCTGGGCCGCTCCAAGAAAAATGATGTGGTGCTGGACAACGGCACCGTGTCGCGGCACCACGCCGACATCTGCTTTGATGGGGTGAGCTACTTCCTGGTGGACGCCGGGGCCTCCAACGGCACATGGGTAGACGAAACACGGGTGTTTGGCAGCACACGGCTGCGCCACGGCCAGGTTATTCGCCTGGGTGCCCAGCGCCTGCGCTTTGAACACGAGG
Organism: Chloroflexaceae bacterium; assembly: GCA_025454695.1. GTDB lineage: Bacteria > Chloroflexota > Chloroflexia > Chloroflexales > Chloroflexaceae > JALONX01. The sequence goes on along the minus strand of JALONX010000308.1, from coordinate 6,584 downwards.
AGATCAGCTATGCGTAAGATGCTTCTGGGTTTGCTGATCTGCGGCGTTGCAGCCGTGAGTCTGCTGCCATTCTCGGCACGGGCCGATGTTGCTAGCCGGGTGCAGTTTCGGGTCATTAGCAGCGACAGCACCGCCCACCCGCAGATGGAACTGCTGGTGGAAGCCCGTGACGCCTACGGCCATGCCATTCGCGACTTGAAGCCGAGCAACTATGTGATTGAGGAAGCCTCGCAGCTGGTGGCCAGCAGCAGCCTGGAGGTAGCTCCGGCCCGCGTTGGTAGCCAGCCGGTCACCATCGCCGTCGTCGCCGACATTAGCACGCTGCTGTCGGACGACTACCTGGCGGCAGTGAAGGAAGACCTGCGGGCACTCGCGCTGGGCCTGCTCGACGATCAGACGGTAGCGGCGGAGGTGGGGTTGTTTGTGCCCCGTAGCGCCGCGATTGGCCAGCAGCTGGATGTGCTGCCCTTCACCAGCGACAAAACCAGCGCCACCAGCACCCTCGATAGCCTTGCGCCCCGTGAAGGCCGCACCGACCTCTACAACGCTATTGCTGCCACCATCAACGCCACGGCGGATCGGGCGGCGCAACGGGGCGGGCCTGCCTTTGTGGTGGTGATGAGCGATGGCATGGACGAAACCAGCATCGTTGGCGGTGGGATTGAAGGGGCCAACGAGGCCGCCCGCATCGCCGAGAACCGCCGGGTACAGGTCTTCACCCTGGGCTATGGCGACGAGTTGAAGCAGGGTGCGGCCAAACTGGCCCAGCTGGCCGACCGCAGCAAAGGGCAATTTGCCCCCAATCCCGACCAGTCCGGCCTCGACAGCTTTATTGAGCGCTTCCACGGCAGCACCCAGGGCGGCATCTACACTCTGCGCTACCGTTCCTCGCTGCCCGCCAATGGGGAAACCATGCCGCTGCAGGTGCGCCTCAAGCTTGATGGCCTGGAGGCCAGCGCCTCGACCGATGTGCTGCTGCCCCGCCCGCCCGATGCCCACAGCCCGGTGCAGATGGCCATGGAGCTGGACAGCAGTACCTATCCTACAATCACGCTGTTGACCCGGCCCATCACGCACCTGCGCCGCACGGCGGTGCTTTCGCCCGAGCAGAGCCTGCGCCTGTTGCTGGATGGCGAAGCCCTGGATGTGCCCTTGCAGGTGAAGCCGGAGGCCCTGCCCGCTGCCGACCCTGCCGCCGCCCAGAGTGTGGCCGTACTGCTGGATGCCTATGGCCAGGAGAAGCAGGCCCTTCAAGAGCAGGCGGTTACCTTTCTGATGGCGGAAACGGACGTGCCGAGCCGGGCAGCTCTGTTTCTGCCCGGTGCAGCGGCAGCACCGACAGAATATACCCACGACCACAACGCGCTGATCAACAACCTCAACCAGGCCTCGCCCAGGGCCAGCAGCCCCGCCGACCTGGCGGCACTCCTGCGGCAGGCGATTGAGTCGGCGGCGGAGGACGGTGTGACGCACCAGCGCCCGGCCTATGTGCTGCTGTTCAGCAACCGCCAGCTCGATGCCGACACCCGCAGCCAGACGCTGGCGCTGGCCCGCGAACGAGGGGTTACCCTGCATGTTGTCTCAACCAGAGAGAGTGTAGGTGAAGGCAACCAGCGGCTGGCCACGGCTTCGGGTGGGCAGCTGTGGCAGAACAGCAATGCAGCCCAGATGCAGGAGCTAGCCAGCAGCATCGCCGCCGATAGTGCCGTGCGCTACCGGGTGCAGGCTACCCTGCCGCTGCTGGCCGATGGGCAAGAGCGCACCCTGGCGCTGGAACTGGGCCAGATCAAAGCCGAAACGAACCTGACGCCGCAGATTGCCGGGCCAGCCGCCGTGCAGCCGGGGCTGCCGCTGGTGGCGATGCTGCTGGTGTTTGGTGCTGGTGCCCTGCTGCTCGGTGCCGGGGCGCTGGTGCCGCCGCTGCTGCGCGAGCGCCGCCTGCGCTGCCCCACATGTGGGCGGGTGCGGCGGGCCAGTTGGGGCGATACCTGCCTCTTCTGTGAGCACCAGGTGGGCCACAGCCACAGCAACGTGGGCAGCGACACGGGGGTGCAGCTAGAAGGCTTTGCCCAGCAGGGCGCGGCCCTGGTTGGGACGCGCACGCCTGCACCGAAGACCAATCCGCCCGCGCAACCTGATCCCTTCCCCAAGGCGATTACGCCGGTGACGATGTTCCACCAGGGCCGTGGGCCGATCATCCCGCCACCGCCGCCGCAGGAGCCAGCCATTGCCCCTGCCAGCCCGGCACAGCAGGCCAGCCCGGCGGTGCCCGCTGCCAATGGCACCAGCCACACCGACTTCTGGGGGCCGCTGCCGATCACCAGTAGCCCGGCCACAAACCACAGCAATGGCACCGCCGCCCACGGGGGCAACGGAGCCGCCGCCCCGGATGACGCTCGCGCCCAGTCGCACACCGACTTCTGGGGGGCGCTGCCGGAAACAGAAAGTCCGACGGCCCATGGCACCAACGGGGTTGCCGCCGTCGGCACTAACGGCACCGCCGCCACCGCCAGCGCCAGCGCCCAGCCTGAGTCGCACACCGACTTCTGGGGGCCGCTGCCAGAAACCGGCGTGGCAACCGACCACAGCGCACCGCCTGCCAGTGCGGGTCAGCAGGCTGCTCCGAAAGCGAAACCGCGCCGCAAGGCGGAAGCCAAAACCGAGGCCCCCGCAGCTCCGGCAGCCCCGGCGCGTAAGCGGAAGAGCAACGCCTCGGCAGCACCCGCAGCGCCGCAGCCCGAAGTGGTCAGCCCGGTGGAGATCGCCAGTGCCCCGGAGGCCAGCACCGACTTCTGGGGGCCTGCCCAGCCTGCGGCTGAAGTGGTCACACCCTCGGCAGCGCCCGCGCCGCGCAAACGGAAGACGAAAACCAGCGAAGCCGCCCCTGCACCACAGGCGGAAGCGGCCAGCCCAGTGGAGATCGCCAGCACGCCAGAAACGCCGACGGACTTCTGGGGGCCAGCTGTGCCTAGCACGCCCAATGGCAGCAGCCGGAGCAAACGGCGCACCCGCAACAACGAGGTATAACATGCAGCTGTTACGCCACCTCCAGCAGAATGAACGCGGCTCGGCCCTGGTAGGCTGGGTCGGTATGGCTGCCGCCGTGTTTGGGCTGGTGGTGGCGATCTGGGTCGCCTTCTACGGCCCGCCGGGGCAGGTGCTGAAGGGCACCGTGCAGCGGGCCGTGACGGAATATGCCCACGGCTTTGAGGGTGGGCTGGGCACTAGCGGCCCCACTGGCGGCACCCCTCGGATTGAGCCGGTGGAGCCGCCGAGGCAGTCGCCGCCGGGACAGCCGGGCAGCTGGAACGTACCCGGTACACCGATTGGGAAGCAATTCTTGCCGACGGTGCCGAACCCGAGGTAACCCCACTAGCGCAGCGCCCACTGCCCCCGCGAGTGAAGAGGCTGCCGTGGGCGTATGACAGCGGCAGCGGCCCGATGATTACCGGGCCGCTGCCGCCACCCGATGATTCGCTGATCACCACCCCCACCCGTAAGCCCATCCTGAGTGACTGTTACAAAAAGTTTACAACTCCACCTTCCCCTCGGCCCATGCGCTTGCTACACTTACCATGTGTGCCTCGACAAAAACCATTGAATGTAGCGTTGAAAGAAGGCGGTTGATGCAACCCCAGCCACCCGTGCAGCGTCTGCTGCTCCATAGCGCCACTGGCACCACCTACGAACTTGGCCGCGAACTTGGCAACGGCGGCATGGGCAAAGTCTACCTGGCGCAGGCCCGCTGCGACAACACGGGAACCAGCAATGGCCACCTGGTGGCGCTGAAGATTCTGCACCCCAACGCGCCATTGCCTGCCCGCCGCCTGTTCTACCACGAGGGCACCTTGCTGCCTCGCCTGCACCATGCCCACATCGCCACCTGCCGCGAGCGAGGCCGGGGCACTGTTGGTGGTATGGGCGTGGTAGATTACATGGCGCTGGACTATATTGCGGGCGAGACGCTGGAAGAGCTGCTGCGCCGCCGCCGCCAGCCCTTGCCACCCACGGTGACACTTGGCATTGTGGCCCAACTCGTGGCTGCACTCGGCTACATCCATCAGCGCGGCATCACCCACTGTGATGTGAAGCTGAACAATGTTATGCTGGAACGGGCCACGCCCAACGCCTTTCTGATTGACTTTGGCATTGCCCGCGCTCCCGATGTGCTGGGCCACCCGGTGACGGTGGGCACGCCCCAGTACATGGCTCCCGAACAGATGAACCCCCACGCCGCCTGCGACGGTCGGGCCGACATCTATGCCCTGGGAGTGGTGGTGTATGAATTGCTGACTGGGAAGCGCCTGTTTCCCCACCGCAAAACCACCGACATCCGCAATGGGCTGATGCTCGTGCCCGACCCCGCCGTGCTGCGGGCCGATGTGCCTGAGCCGCTGGCCCAGGTGATCACGGGCTGCCTCCAGCCCAACCCTAACGACCGTTTTCCAACTGTGGAAGCGTTTTTTGCTGCCATGTGCAAGGCCGTGCAGCAGCTTCAGCCCTGAGGAACCGTATGAGTCGCCACCATCCATCGTCGCCGCCCACACTGGAAGAAGCGATGCTTTCGCATCGGGGCCAGGTGCGGGCACTCAACGAAGACAGCTACGGCTCCTTTCGCACCGTGTTCGACTCGCAGCCGCCACCAGATGCCGAAGCCGTGCTGGCCCGCAAAGGGCGGCTCTATGTGCTGTGCGATGGCATGGGCGGCCACGACTCGGGCGACCTGGCCAGTGCTCTAGCGGTGCAGCATATCTGCGCGACCTACTACAGCAGCCCCGAAAGCGACCTGCCAAAAGCCTTGAGCGAGGCCTTGCAGCAGGCAAACCAGCTTATCTACAGCGAGGCCCGCCAGCGCCGCTCTGATGGCCGACCCATGGGCACAACCGTGGTTTGTGCCGTTATCCACGGACAGCGCCTGTTGGTGGCCCACATTGGTGATAGCCGGGCCTACCGCTTGCGCCACGGCGTGTTCACCCAGCTGACCGAAGACCACACCTGGATTACCGAACAGATGCGGCTGCAGGGCTGGAGCCGCAGCGAGGCCGAAGGGCAGGCCCGCCAGCGCGGCACCCAGAGCACCCTGCTCCGGGCGCTGGGGCCACAAGCCAGCGCCCAGCCCGAGATGCAAAGCCTCGACTGGCAGCCCGGCGACCTGTTGCTGCTCACCAGCGATGGCCTGCACGGGCCGGTGAGCCAGAACCACATGGCAACGTTGCTGCAACAGCACGCCCCACCGCTGGCCGCCCGCGAGCTGATTGCCGCCGCCAACGCCGCTGGCGGGCACGACAATATTACCGCCGTGGTGGTGCAGCAGCCAGCAGTTCAACGGCGCAAGCCAGGCGCGCCCTGGCTGTTTGGCATGCGCACGTTTGGTGTCATCGGAGCGATTGTATTGCTGCTCTTCGCTCTGACCATGCAGGTTGCCACCGGGCAGCAGAATCCTATCGCCAACCAGGTGCGGCAGATTGCCGGATTACCCACCCTTCAGGCTACCGTGGGCCTGATGCCCACCGCTACGGTTCAACCCACCGCCGAACCATCGCCCACACCCGTTCCACCCACGGCCACAGCGGCACCAACGCTGGCGGCCCCGCCCCCACGCCCCAGCCTGGTCGCCACGGCAGCCCGTGGGCCTGCCGTGGGCCAGCCCACCAGCCGCAGCCAGCCCACCGCCCAGATCACTGCCACCGCTGGCGCTTCGGCCACCGCTGCCGCCAGTGCCACGCCCGAACCATCGGCAACCGCCTGGCTGGTGGCGGGGCGCATGCCGGATCTGCTCGGCTTTGGCGAAACACAGGCGCGAGCTTTGTTGCAACAGCTTGGCGTAGCCGCCAATCAGATCGTGGTGGATTACCAGGGCCGCGACCGGCTAGGCGAGCGTTTTGATGAATTTGCACCCTATACAGTGATAAGCAGCCAACCAGCGGCGGGCCAGGCCATTGACACTAACAAGCCGGTGGTGCTGGGTATCCGTGGGCCAGACGCCGCAACGCCCCCGGCGGCAACAGCCACGCCCGTGCCTGCCACACCGGCCCCAACCCAGGGTTCATCGGGCGGGCCGCCAGCGGAGCCAGCTGCACCCACTGCAACCCCGGCGAACGACACCACTGCTCCGCCCGCAGCGCCAACGGCAACGGCGGTACCGCCAGTCTTTTCGCCAACAGCCCTACCTACCACCGCACCGCAGGCTTCAACTCCAACCACGCTTCCTGCGGAAGCAACAGCCCGCCCGCCCACGGCAGAACCAACCCCTGTGCCAACGGCGGCCCCAACCGCTGAACTCCCAGCGGCAACCGCGATGCCAGCGGCAACCGCGATGCCAGTGCCAACCGCGATGCCAGCGGCAACTGAGGCACCTGCCCCAACCGCCGCCGCCACTGAAGCGCCACCACCCACACCCACCTCCTGAACACCACAGCTGCTAATAAAGATTGAAACGTTAAATCCGGTATAGCCCGCGTAGGCGGGCTTTGCACATGAGAGCCGCGCCCTTGAGGGCTACGGTATGCGCGTATACCCGTTTTAATTTTTAAAGCTCATTAGCAGATTGCAGATTGGCAGATTGCAGATTGCGTCAGCATTGT